>CAZRPQ010000036.1:0-11524 GCA_964601725.1 uncultured Salinivenus sp.
ACTTACGAACTTTCTCGCGTGCCGGTAGGTTTGGGAAGCTGGAGCAGGCCTCAGTTGAGGCCAGGGGACTCCCTGCTCGTACTCTTCTGCCCAAATTCCCTGCAAGTGATGGACCGCCGAACGAAAATCGTCTGCACGCTGGGCCCGGCAACGACGGACCCGGAGACCATCCGTCGCCTCGTGGCGGCGGGGATGGACGTTGCCCGCATGAACTTCTCACACGGCACGCACGAGGAGCACATCGACCGGGTGCAAACGGTCCGGGAGGCGGCCCAGGCCGAGGGGGAGGCCGTGACCATCCTGCAGGACCTGCAGGGGCCGAAGATTCGAGTGGGGGAGGTCCGTAATGGAAGTGTGATGCTGTGCGAGGGGGAGGAGATTCTGGTGACGACCGAGTCCCAGCAGGTGAGCACCCAGGATCACATCTCCATCGACTACGACTCCCTCGCGCGGGATGCCCGCGAGGGGGAGCGCATTTTGATTGACGACGGGCTGCTTGAGCTCAGGGTGACGGGAAAGAACGACTCGGGGCTTCAGGCGACCGTCGTGGAGGGCGGTCCCCTGCGGTCGCGGAAGGGCGTGAACCTGCCCGATCTCCAGACCTCGACGCCGCCGATGACTGAGAAGGACCTGAAGGACCTGGAGCTCGGGCTTGAGCTGGACGTCGATTTGGTAGCGCTCTCGTTCGTGCAGACCCGATCCGACGTGGAGGCCCTGGTCCACCGAATCGACGAGGTGGGCAAAAACACCAGCGTGATCGCCAAGATTGAGAAGCCGCAGGCCGTTCGCAACCTCGACGCCATCCTAGAGGTGGCCGACGGCATCATGGTGGCCCGGGGCGACCTGGGCATCGAAATGCCACTGGAGGAGGTGCCGGGGACCCAAAAGCGGCTCATCCGGAAGGGCATGGCCACCTCCAAGCCGGTGATTACGGCCACACAGATGCTGGAGAGCATGGTGGAGGATCCCCGGCCCACCCGGGCCGAGGCGAGCGACGTGGCCAACGCGGTGCTCGACGGCAGCGACGCGGTGATGCTATCGGCCGAGACGGCCGTTGGGGACCATCCCGTTCGGGTCGTGGAGGCCATGAACCAGATCATCCGGCAGGCCGAAAAGTACTGGTACGAGCAGCGTGGGGCCCTTACCATGGCCCCCGACCACCTCGAGCAGGGGGCGAACGTGACCGACAGTGTCAGTTTTACGGCATGCCGCCTCGCCGAGCAAGTGGGGGCGGAGGCGGTCTGCTGCTTGACCAACTCGGGGGCCACCGCGCGGGCCATCGCTCGGCACCGTCCCAGCATGCCCATCTACGCGTTCACCGACAATCAGCGGGTCGTTGCGCAACTCGGAGTGCTGTGGGGGACCAATGCGTTCTACATCCCCTTCCAACAGGACACCGACCAGGGCATTGCCCGGGTTCACAGCGTGCTTCACGAATATGAGCTCGTGGAGTCGGGCGGTCAGGTCGTCATCACTGTGGGAATGCCGCTGCCGGCCCGGGGCCGCACCAACACCGTCCACGTCAGTTCCGTGAAGTAGCGACGTGGATCCGAGACCTAGGTTGTTGGGGGGGCATGAGAGAGATCCCGTTGGGTCCCGTTCACATTCAATATTGCTCCAAGTCTCCCTCCCCTGATCGGCGCAGGAAGCGTGTCGTCATGAGCTGTTCTCTTCGTGGCCCATTGTGGCAGTCGGCCGGTGTGCTCCGGGCCGTCGGTCTCGTCCTGGTCGTGGGCGGGCTGCTGCTGGGGTGCGGCCGAGGCTCGTTCATTGGGCGTCAGTATGATGACTTTACGGCCTACTACAACACCTTCCACAACGCGCAGAAGGTCTTCGAGAAAGGGCTCAAGTCGGTAAAGCAGTCCTCCGGGCCGAAGGTCGATCGGACCCGGTACATCTCGGTGTTTCCCGAGCCCCAGGCCAGCTCGGGAGGGTCGTCCTTCGACAAGGCGATTCAGAAGAGTGCGGACCTGCTTCGGGAGCATCCGAACTCGAAGTTGGTGGACGACGCGCTGCTTCTCATCGGCCGGTCTCGGTACTACCAGCAGAGCTACGTTGGGGCCGCCCAGAAATTTCGGGAGGTCATTGCGCTGGGAGCGGAGCAATCGAGTCCGTCTGGGGGGGCGCCTGAGGCGGAGCGGGAGGGAGAGGCCCGGTTTCGATTGGCCCAGACGCTCCTGGCGGCGGAGCGGTACCCGGAGGCCGCGGAGGCCCTGCGAACGGGCCTGGAGCAGGACGGGAACTACGGCACGTGGACCGCTCGGATGCACCTGGTTCGGGGAGAGCTTCTCGCCCGACAGGAACAGTGGGACGAGGCCGAGCAGGCCCTCGATGAAGGGTTGGGCGGGGAGGTTCCGGATGAGGTGGGGGCCCGCGCCGCGTTTCTCCTGGGCCAGGTCCGCGAAACGCTCGAGGACTTTCGGGCGGCCAGGAGTGCCTATCAGCGCGTCACGGAGTACAACCCGAAGTACCAACTGGAATTTGCGGCGCACCTGGGGGCCATCGAAATGCAGGGGCTGAGTGGCGATCCGGAGGCGGCCCTGGACCGGCTGTCGTCGCTGGAGCGGGAGGACGATACGAAGGAAATGCGGGGCAAAATTGCCCGGGTCCGTGCGCTGCTGTACCAGGAACTGGGGCAGCCTGGGAAGGCAAAAGAGGTGCTCACGACCGCGATTTATGGGGAAGACGCCCCTACTGGAAAAGTCCAGGGACGCATTCACTACGATCTGGCGGCCCTCTACCGCGACGCCTACGAGGACTTTACGCGGACGGCGGCCCACTTCGACACGGCTGCGACGAATTTGTCGTCCGGATCCCGGCGGCAGAGCTCGGAACGGGCCGACCTGCTGCCCCGAGTCCCCTCCGACGCCGACATCCAGGCGGAGCGCTACCGGCGCCTCGCCGACCGCTCCCGGGCTGTGGCCCGGATGGATTCGTTATTGCGGCTTGGACGGATGCCTCCGGCCGAATTCCAGTCCGTCGTGGAGCAGATCCGCAAGCAACGCCTGAAGGAGCGAGAGCAGGAGGCGCAGGCGCGCAGGCGTCGCCAGCAGCAGTTCCGGGGCGGGACGCAGGGGGGAGTCGAGCGCGATCAATCGTCGCAGTCTCAGCAAAACGCTGTTGAGACGCGCGGATCCGACGCCGGCTTTCTCTTTCATCGCGATCCGACCCTGGTCCAGCAGGGGCGCCGCCAGTTTAAACAGACCTGGGGCGATCGTCCGCTGGTGGACAACTGGCGCCGGGTGAACGCCATTCAGGGATCCAGTGCGTCGACCGCCGACGAGGGGGCGGCCCGGGAGCAGGAGCAGTCGGGGGCGCGGGGGACATCGGAATCCGTCGTCGATGTTTCGGCGGTGCCGCGCGACTCGGCGAGCCAAGCTGAGATGGAGAAGACCCGGGCCGTCGCGCAATACGAACTGGCCAAGGCGCTTTTTCGGGATGCAGGTCGTCCGGACTCGTCCGAGGCGTGGTTTCTACGGGTTTTGGAAGAACATGAAGACCATCCGGTGACCCGGAAGGCCCTCTATGGACTGGCGCAGGCCCACCGAGCACAGGGCGACACGGCGGCGGCCACGGCCGCCTATCGCCGAATCATCGAGGAGCACCCCGGCACGCCCTACGCGAGACGCGCCCGGCAGCAGCTCGGGATTGAGCGTGCAGAACCGGCGTCGACCTCGGCGGCGGGCAAGGCCGATTCGGCGTATGTCCGGGCCTACGAGACGTGGCGAGGCGCCGGTGCCCCCGACGCGGCCGTTGAAAAGTTCCTGAGCGTGGCCGAAACGTACCCCGAAACGTCAGCAGCCCCCCGCGCGCTCCTGGCAGCCGGGGTGGTGTATCACGAATCTACCCAGCGCGACAGCAGCGGGCGTTCGCACACGCGGTTCGAACGCTACGTGGATTCCCTCGCGCAGTCCAGCGCGGAGCCCCCCTCCGGGCCGGAGGCAAAGGGCGACACGACCCGTGCCGACACGACGGATAGAGCACAGGAGACGCCGCCACCACGGAAGGGGCCTCCCTCAGACACGACGGACGGTCCGGGCGTGCCGCAACGGGCCGCTGATACGACCGCCGCCCCGGACCCCCCGGAGCGAGCGGACCCGGACTCCGTCACCACGCCCGACACCACGGAAGCGACTACGGAGTCGTCGGCGCGGCCTGCTCCCGACACCTCCTCGTACGAGGCAGAAGAGCCTCAGAATCTGCCCCGCCAGAGGGTCGACTCGACCGCAGCCGCCGACCGAGATCGCCGCTCTCGGCGACTGGACAGCGTGAGGGCTCCCCCCCAAGCTTCTCCGTCGGACACCTCGGCCCGCTCTGGACAAAAGGCGGGACCCAATCGTGCTGGGGCCGAGCAGGAGGCGAGGCCCGACTCGGCCCAGGCAGGACCGGAGCGCGACGGACCCAGCGGCCCCCTAGAGATCCTCCTCTCGCATCTCACCGAGCAGTATTCGGGCACCCCTGAGGCGAAACGAGCCCAGAAGCTTCTCGCTCATCTAGAGCAGCAGCGGGCCGTCCCGGATTCGGCCTCCTCCGACTCTTCGGCGTCGGAGACCCCTTCCGAGACGGGGGCGCCCTCGGATTCCACGATGGTCTCGGCCCCCTCGGATTCCACCCCCCCGGATTCCGTCACCGCGTCCAAGACGGGGGCCCAGACCGCGACGGGGCCTCCAGACTCCACCGTGCGCTCGCCCGAGCAACCGGCCGACACCACCCGGTCCGGAGAGGACATGCCGAGACCGATGCGACGACGAGACTCATCTGCAACCCCCGTTCGAGATTCCACCGCTTCTCCGGGAACGGGGTCTGCATCCCCGCCCTCCGCGGATTCGACGGGGAACAGATGACGCTGTGCGGCGAGCGAGGCGCGGTGGAAGCGGGAGATGCCGCATCCTCATCCGCCGGTCCTGCGCGATCGTAGCCGCGACCGAGATCTTGAGGTAGGAACCATCAAGGGGGGCTCCGGTTCGGGACCCGTCCTCACCGGGTTGCGTCGCCGGAGGGATCGGGACGCCCGGTCGGCCTATTCGTCGGGGTTCCCACTTCGCGTCCGGCGGGTCCCCCGCCCAACGACACTCTCGTCATGCCGCAGTCCGAGTCTACATCGCCGGGGATGGACCCCGACCCGTCCCGTGATGCCACCGGCCCTGCGAGGGCGTGGTCCGTGTTCCGCGCCCCGTTTGCACGCTGGATTGGAGGGGCGATCGTCGTCGCCCTTCTCGTCCACTTTGGGCTCAAGTGGACGAACGCCGACGCTCCCGCCCCCATCGAGTACAGCACCTTTCTCGAGTCCGTTGAGGCCGGCCACGTCGAGCGCGTGGAGATCGTCAACGGCTCCCGAATCGAGGGCACGTACACGGCCGACGCGGTGCAGGAGGGAATGGGGGAGGTGCCCTCGGACGAGGACGGTGTGCTCGGAGCCTCAACTGGCAGTTCCCGGCGGGCGTTCGTCACCACCAAGCCCAGTTCCCACGAGCTGACCGCGTTTCTGCGTCGCCACAACAAGGCCGTCGCCGAGACGGGCGGGGACACGGTCGCCTTCACGGCCACTCAGGAGGAGGACTGGATGGAGACCCTGCTGCTGTGGGGCCTTCCGTTAGGGCTGATCGTGGGGGTCTGGGTCTTCTTTATGCGGCGAATGGCGGCCGGAGGGCGCGGACCCGATCTCGGCGACAATACGGCAACTCTCTTCGAGGACGCCAACGTGGAGCGCCTGACGTTCGACGACGTCGCGGGCCTGGAGGAGGTGAAGGGAGAGGTCGCCGAGGTCGTTGAGTTCCTGAAACAACCGGAGAAGTTTACGCGCCTCGGCGGGGCCCTGCCCACGGGGGTTCTGCTGGTGGGCCCTCCCGGCACGGGCAAGACCCTCATGGCGAAGGCCGTGGCCGGCGAGGCGGGCGTGCCCTTCTTTTCGATCTCCGGGTCGGACTTCATGGAAATGTTCGTGGGCGTGGGGGCGAGTCGGGTCCGGGACCTCTTCGAAAGCGCCAAGGAGAAGGCCCCGTGCATTATCTTCATCGACGAGATGGACGCGATTGGCCGCACACGGGGCCGCAGCCAGGTGGGCGGTAACGATGAACGGAACAACACCCTGAATCAACTGCTCGTCGAGATGGACGGGTTCGACTCCGACGAGGGCGTGGTGATCATGGGGGCGACCAATCGGCCCGACGTGCTCGACTCGGCGCTGCTCCGCCCCGGTCGGTTCGATCGCCAGATTGCCATCCACAAGCCCGATCGGCTGGGGCGGGAGGAAATCTTTGAGGTCCACGCGGAGGACCTTCTTCTCGACGAGGCAGTGAATCTGGAGGTCCTGGCCCGCCAGACGCCCGGCTTTGCCGGGGCCGAGATCGAAAACGTCTGCAACGAAGCAGCCCTGCTCGCCGCCCGGAAGGGCAAAGCGGCGATTCAGATGGGCGACTTCGAACAGGCCATCGATCGCGTGATTGCTGGGCTGGAGAAAAGCAACACACTCATCTCGCCCGAGGAGCGGGAGATTATCGCCCACCACGAGTCGGGGCATGCCCTCGTCGGGTGGTTTCTCGAACACACCGATCCGGTCGTGAAGGTCTCCATCGTCCCCCGGGGCATGTCGGCGCTCGGCTACGCCCAGCGTCTGCCCGAGGAGCGCGATCTCTACTCGAAAGACGCGCTGATGGACCGGATGACCGTGGCACTCGGGGGCCGGGTCGCCGAAGAGTTGGTCTTCGGGAGCATCACGACTGGGGCGCAGGACGACCTCGAGCGGGTCACAGAAATGGCCTACGCCATGGTGGTGGATTACGGCATGAGCGACCGCATCGGGCCCCTCAGCTACAACCGATCCGGACGCGACGAGGAGACGCCCCTCCTCGGCAAGCCGTACTCGGACGCCACCGCCGAAGCCATCGACGAGGAGGTGCAGGCCTTCGTTAACCGAGCCCGCTCGCGGGCGCGGACGCTTCTGCAGGAGAACCGCGTCCTGCTTGACGACGTGGCTGAGGCGCTTCTGGAGGACGAGGTTCTCGATGCGGACGCCCTCGTGGAGCTGTTGGGCGAGCGGCCGCACGGGGAGTATGCGGAGGTGACGGGGCGGAAACCGACCCTCCAGCAAGCACGCTTCGCTCCCGACGAGGGCTCTCTGGGGTCACGGGGCCGAGATGGAAGTTCTTCTGAATCCGACGCAGCGGGTAGTTCGCCGGAAACCCCGGAGAATGCTGCCCCGTAAATCTTCCTTGCAAAGACGCAGGACTGCGGATACAAGATTGAGGTTTGCTGCGGGCGAGCCTGGCTCGCCTTTTTCTTTGCCTTCTTGGGCGAAAAAGGATTGATCAATCGATACAGAGCGATATATCGGATGAATGCTCGTCCGGACGGCCTTGACAGCGTTCTGAGCCGGGAAAATTCTTTTCATTCCTTCTTTGCTCCGTATTTGGGACCTCAGTTCCCAAGCAGGCAGTAGACCACGATTGTGCGCGGAACGGATTGCCCGCGCGGTTGCCGACTTCACGTTGTCCGACACTGATTCGACAAACGACCGACACCGACGTGCCGACGACTCAGCAGCTGATTCGAAAAGGGCGAGAGTCCGAGGAAGAAAAGAGCGACGCCCCGGCGCTTGAGGGCAGTCCCCAGCGTCGCGGCGTGTGTACCCGGGTTTACACCACCACGCCGAAGAAGCCGAACTCGGCGCTCCGGAAGGTGGCCCGCGTGCGGCTTACGAACGGCAACGAGGTGACGGCCTACATCCCGGGCGAGGGGCACAACCTTCAGGAGCACTCCATCGTGCTCGTCCGCGGCGGGCGCGTGAAGGACCTTCCGGGTGTGAAGTACCACATCGTCCGAGGGGCCCTCGACACGGCCGGCGTCGAAGACCGTCGCCAGGGCCGCTCGAAGTACGGCACGAAGAAGCCCCGCGATTAGGCACTGAGGCATGAGGAGGGTGGGGCGTTGAGCCGTCCCGGCGGGACGGCTTCCCGGTCGATATTTACCGACAAAATCTAGCATCGATCATGGCACGAGACGAGGCCCCCGAGCAGCGCACGACCCAGCCCGATCCCATCTACCGGGACGACATGGTCTCCCGGTTTGTAAATGCGATCATGCGAGACGGGAAGAAGAGCCTGGCCCGGCGCATCGTGTACAACACATTCGACGTTATTGAAGAACGAACGGGGGAGGAAGATGGCCTTGAGGTCTTTAAGAAAGCCGTGAACAACGCGGCGCCGCTCGTCGAAGTTCGGAGCCGCCGCGTGGGAGGGGCGACCTACCAGGTTCCCACGGAGGTCCGTCCGGAGCGACGCATCACGCTCGCATTCCGGTGGATCATCCAGTACGCACGGGCCCGGAAGGAGAAGAGCATGGTCAACCGCCTCGCAAGCGAGTTGATCGACGCCGCCCGGGGAGAAGGAGGCGCCGTCAAGAAGAAAGACGACACGCATCGCATGGCCGAGTCCAACAAGGCCTTCGCTCACTTCCAGTTCTAGTTCACAGTTGGCTGGCTGGATGGATCGGGGCCAGTTCCGGTCCTCACGAGCGTTCGAACATCCAATTTGAGCACACACCTATGGCCACGAAGAAAAACGAATCGTTCCCACTTGAGCGAACCCGGAACATCGGCATCATGGCCCACATCGATGCCGGAAAGACCACCCTCACGGAGCGGGTTCTATTCTACACCGGACGTCTGCACCGCATGGGGGAGGTCCACGAAGGGGCCGCGACCATGGACTTCATGGAGCAGGAGAAAGAGCGGGGGATTACCATCACCTCGGCCGCTACGACCTGCTACTGGGACGACCACCGAATCAACATCATCGACACGCCCGGCCACGTCGACTTTACGGTCGAGGTCGAGCGTTCCCTCCGCGTGCTCGACGGTGCGATTGCCCTCTTCTGCGCTGTGGGTGGGGTCGAGCCGCAGTCGGAAACCGTCTGGCGGCAGGCCGAGAAATATGACGTTCCGCGGATCGGTTTCGTGAACAAGATGGACCGAACCGGAGCCAACTTCGAGAATGTCCTCGAGATGATGGAGGATCGCCTCAATGCCAATCCGGTACCCGTGCAGTACCCCATTGGGTCCGGCGACATGTTCCGGGGCATCATCGACCTCATCGCCGGCAAAGCCGTCGTGTACGATGATGAGACCCAAGGCATGAAGTGGGACGTCGTTGAGATTCCGAACGATCTCAAGTCGGATGCGGAGCACTGGCGCATCAATCTTCTGGAAAGCGTCGCGGAGTACGACGACGCCCTCCTGATGAAGTACCTTGACGAAGACCAGAAGGTGGAGCCGGCCGAGCTGGAGGAGGTGATCCGCAAGGCCACACTCAATCGCGACATGACGCCCATGTTCTGCGGGTCCGCCCTCAAGAACAAGGGGGTACAGCGCGTGCTTGATGGGGTGAACAAGTACCTTCCCAGCCCGAACGATGTCCCGGCCATTCGGGGGTATCATCCACAGGACGACGACGAAGAGGTTGTTCGTCCGCCGGAGGAGGAGGAGCCGTTCAGCGCGGTCGCATTCAAAATCACGACCGATCCGTACGTCGGAAAGTTGACGTTCATCCGCGTCTACAGTGGGACGCTGGAGTCCGGCTCCCGGGTTTACAGTCCCACGCGGGACGAAGACGAGCGCATCGGGCGCATGATGTTCATGCACGCCAACAGCCGGGAAGACGTGGACATACTCCGCGCGGGAGACATCGCCGCCGTTGTGGGGCCGAAGAACCTCAAGACCGGCGACACGATCTGTGATCCGGATCATCCGGTCGTACTCGAATCGATGGACTTCCCGGAGCCGGTCATCCGGATCGCAATCGAGCCGAAGACGAAGGCCGACCGCGACAAGCTGACCAACGGCCTCACGAAGCTGGCCGAGGAAGACCCGACGTTTAACGTTCGTACCGACGAGGAAACCGGTCAGACAATTATCGCCGGGATGGGGGAACTGCACCTCGAAATCATCATCGACCGTCTCAAGCGAGAGTTTAAGGTAGAGGCTAACGTGGGGCGGCCGCAGGTCGCCTACCGCGAGGCCCTCACTGAGATCGTCGACGAGCACTACGTTCTGAAGAAGCAAACCGGAGGGCGCGGACAGTTCGCCGAGGTTTACATGGAGGTCGGCCCCAATAACGATGAGGAAGAAGACGGCCTCGTCTTCGAGAATGAGATCAAGGGGGGAGTCATTCCGACGGAGTTCATTCCGTCCGTAAAGCGTGGCATCGAGAGCGCGATGGAAGACGGCCCCCTGGCTGGCTACCCGGTTGAGAGCGCGCAAATCCGCCTGTACGACGGCGATCACCACGAGGTCGATTCTGACCAAAACGCCTTCGAGATTGCTGGGCGACTTGGCTTCCGCGATGCGGCCCATCGGGCCAACCCCGTCATCATGGAGCCGGTGATGGAGGTGGAGGTTGTGACCCCCGACGACTACATGGGCGACATCATTGGTGACCTCAACGGCCGTCGCGGGCGCATCGGTGAGATGGGCCAGCGCAACGACGCTCAGGTGATCACCGCGCACGTCCCGCTTTCCGAAATGTTTGGCTACTCCACCGACCTCCGTTCGTTGTCGCAGGGCCGGGCCATTTACACGATGCAGTTTAACAGCTACGAGCCTGTGCCCGAGGAAATTGCCGACGAGATCATGGGCGAAGATGTCGTGGGTGCGGCTGCGTAGCCACCAGCAAGGGGCGCTAGCCCCGGTTCCTCCCTTTCCTGACAGTTCGAATCCACACATACTTACCGACCACTAGACCGCCATGGCCAAGGAAGAGTTTGAGCGAGAGAAGCCGCATGTAAACGTAGGAACGATCGGGCACGTCGACCACGGGAAGACGACCTTGACGGCTGCGATCACGAAGGTGTTGGCCGAGCGCATAGGGGGGGCGGCCGAGCAGACCTTCGATTCGATCGACAACGCCCCGGAGGAGCGGGAGCGGGGCATTACGATTGCCACCTCCCACGTCGAGTACGAGACGGAGAACCGGCACTACGCCCACGTCGACTGCCCGGGCCACGCCGACTACGTGAAGAACATGGTGACGGGGGCGGCGCAGATGGACGGGGCGATTTTGGTGGTCGGGTCCGACGACGGGCCGATGCCGCAGACGCGAGAACATATTTTGCTGGCCCGTCAGGTGGGGGTGCCCTACCTGGTGGTGTTTATGAACAAGACCGACCTGGTCGACGACGCGGAGCTGCTGGAGCTGGTGGAGATGGAGGTGCGGGAGCTGCTTACAGAGTATGAGTTTCCCGGCGACGAGGTGCCGGTGGTGCGGGGCTCGGCGCTTCGGGCCCTCGAGAGCGACGAGGAGCATGAGGAGAAGGTGATGGAGCTGATGGAGGCGGTTGACGAGTACATACCGACGCCGGAGCGGGACGTAGAGAAGCCGTTTTTGATGCCGGTGGAGGATATATTTTCGATTACGGGCCGGGGGACGGTGGTGACCGGGCGGATTGAGCGGGGCCGGGTGCAGCTGCAGGACGAGATTGACATTGTCGGGATGCAGGAGGAGAAGATGGAGTCGGTGGTGACCGGCATTGA
>CAZRPQ010000037.1:0-11313 GCA_964601725.1 uncultured Salinivenus sp.
TTGCCTCGACGGCCTCGCCGGTTTCCTCCTGCACCGAGCTCACCATCTGCTCGATTTCGTCGGTGGCCTGCGAGGTCCGTTCGGCCAGTTCGCGCACCTCCTCGGCCACCACCGCAAAGCCCTGACCCGTCTGGCCGTCGCCGTCGCCGCCGGCGCGAGCCGCCTCGATGGCCGCGTTGAGGGCCAGAAGGTTGGTCTGCTCGGCAATCTCATCGATCGTCGCCACGATCTCGCCAATCTCTTCGCTCGACTCCTTCAGGCCGCCGACCGTCTGCGCGGAGTGCTGAACGACCGTCCCGATCTCACGCATCTTCTCGACCGCTTCGAGCACGACGTCCCCGTTCTCGCGGGCAAGCTTGCCGTTTTTCTGGGCCGCCTTGGCAGTTTTGGTCGCGTTTTGCGCGTTGTCGTCGATCGTGCGGGCCATCTCCTCGATGGCC
This sequence comes from uncultured Salinivenus sp., assembly GCA_964601725.1. GTDB lineage: Bacteria > Bacteroidota > Rhodothermia > Rhodothermales > Salinibacteraceae > Salinibacter. Next base: position 441 of record CAZRPQ010000037.1, read on the forward strand.
GCGGCCACCTCGTTGGCCTGCTCGGCCTGTCGCTGGACCCCAGCGTTCAGCTGGTCGGAGGAGCCCGCGAGCCGATTGGCCACCGCGTCGGCCTGGTCCACTGCCTCAGACACCTGACGGAACACCTGGCGAATGTTCTGAACTGATCGATTGAACGCGGTCTTCAGTCGACCGATCTCCTCGAGCTGGGCCGTCTCTGCCTCCTCCGCGTCGGGGTGGGACCCCTCCGCGTCGACCTGAACGGTGAGGTCCCCCTCCGCAAAGCGCTGCATCGCCGCCACCATCTGGTCGACCTGTTGGGAGAGGGCCTCCTTCTCCTCCTCACGCTGGCGGGCAAGGGCCTCCGCCTCGCGCTTGGTGTCCTGGGCCTGGGCCTTGTTCGCCTGGGCCTCCTCAATCTGAGCCCGGAGCGACTCTCGAAGGTCGTCGATGGCCCGATACAGGTCGCCAAACTCGTCGCGCCGACTGGACGAGAGCTCGCGGTCGAGGTCTCCCTCCACCAGCGCAAGCGTCTGGTGGTGCAGGTTCGAAAGGGTCGTGATCGTCACCGCCCCCGTGATGGAGCCCAGCGTGACGAGGCCCACGAACGCGGCCACCGCGCCCGCCAGGGCGCTGCCGGTGACGAGCCCCGTGGCGGCAATCATGAGGCCGGTAACGACATATCCGGCTGCGTACTTGGTCACAAAGCTTTTCATAGCGGAGAGGACAATGGGTGCGGAGAGACTGTAAGGAGTGTGGCGGGGGCCGTGCGGCCCGGACGATCAGCACCGGCGCCGGAGCGCCCCCGGTCTGGGCGTGTGGGGATCGGCTGAGATCAGGCCCGGCTGGCCGCCGCGGGGGCGGGCTGGGGGGAGGCTCCGGCAGCCGCCGTCCGGTCAGCCGCAGCTGTCTGAGAGGGCGAGGCGGACTCCTCCACGAAGAGGCCGCGTGCCCGGTAGAAGAAGTACACGTATGGGACTTTCGCGACCACGTCGGCGTACGCGATCATGATGGCGACCGCGGTGGTGGAGACCAGTTGCAGGCCCGGCCCAAAAAGCCAGACGACCGGATAGATGAGCCAGAGAAGCCCAACGTGGTTCACGAGAAGCCGTCCCAGGCGCCGGCGGGCGGGCGGCTGGTTCCAGGCGCTCGTCCGGACCGGGCCGTACAGGGTGAGCAAGAGCGCCAGGTGGCACGCCCCGGAGAGCCCGAAGGCAACCCACTGCGCCGTGGAGTCGAGTGCGACGGCCGCGGTCCCGAACACGATCATCAGGACGTCGGCGAGGGCCATCCCGGCAATCGTGCCCCGACTCATTCCGGCCACGTAGGCGGCGTAGCCCACGAGGATCGGGGTTGTCACAAGCCAGTCGGCGTACCGGAGAAGGGGCACCTCGTACCCCTGGAACGTGGTTGTGCCGATCCCCAGGCCCATAAAGAGATACATCAGGGCCGCGAAACCGGGGATGGCAAGCAGGTACTTGAAGTTGCATTCGGTCTCCATTCCAACCAGACGAAGGGCGGGGGGGATGCCGAGAAGCATGCCGAGGGTTCCGAGGGCGTACACAATCGTGATGGGCTCCATGGGGCTGGGATCGGTATCCGGGAACGAGCGCGGGAAAGTGAGTTGACAAGACGTGCCGATCGGCGGAGGGTCCAGTTGCCAGCACCCGGTCCCCGTACCCGATCAGGCACGGCTCACTCACGGTTATCGGCTCCATCGACGGTCTTTTAAGTGCGCCGGGATGCGCCGTACGGAAGACGTATGCCCCGTTGGAAAGCGTGCCTCTGTGATGCCGGACATGAGAGTAGGCCGGGCTTTCCTGTGCCCCCCGAAGAGATAAAGGAGACCCGTCGGCAGTCTCCGCGCGGGATCGAGGGTTCAGCGTTCCCCTGCTCGCCGCTCCCACCGACGGACGAGATGGGCACGGGGATGCCCCACAGATACGCTTTCGGTACACGCGTCGAGAACCGCCGAGCGGAGATTCCAAATCGGCAGAAATGATGTGTGGGCCGCATCGCCCTGTGGCCTGCGTCCCCGACCTCGTTTCCTCCGGCGGTAGAGGCCCGGAACCGCGATGGGCCTCTCCGCAGCCCCCAGCACGGCTAGCGTTCCGAGGAGATCGATGGGGATTCGGCGCCGGGGAGGCGGACGGTGAAGCGAGACCCCTCGTTCTTCTCGGTCTCGACCTCAATCGACCCGTCCATCTGGTTGGTGACCTTCCGCGTCACGGCCAGTCCGAGGCCCGTTCCTTCGTAATCTCGACTTCGTCCCTCTGACTCCTGTCGAAATGGTTCGAAAAGATTCTCAACCGTTTCCGGTGTTTCCGGCGAAGCGCCGTTGGACTCCAACGACGCTTCAGAAGTGGAATCTGCCCAAGAACTTGAGCTCCGTAGCACTAGACGGGTTTTGCCGCGCGCTCGGCGCTGTCGTCTTCCAACACGGAGGCGCGTCCCACATTTTCCTTAAGGGTAAACTGATCGATCGTATCGACGAGCCGGTCGGAAAGGCCAGTGAGGGTGTCGGTAGACTGGGCAATCTCGGTAGCGCCCCGGGCGTTCCGCGTGGTCACCGTCGAGATCTCGTTGATGCTCTGAGAAATCTGCTCACTGGTGGTCGACTGCTCCTGGGTGGCGGCCGAGATTTGATCGACGTCGTCGGCCACCTCCTGAATGTCGGTCATCATGTCGTCGAGGGCCTCTCCCGCCTGATCGGCCAGCTCGATGCCCCGCTCGACCTCCTCGTGCCCCTCGTTCATCGCCTGCACGGCCCGTTCGGTTTCCGTTTGAACCGAGTGGATCATCTCCCTGATTTGCTCGGTGGCCTGAGACGTCCGCTCGGCCAGGTCGCGCACCTCCTCGGCGACCACGGCGAACCCGTCTCCGTGCTCCCCCGCCCGGGCCGCCTCAATGGCGGCGTTGAGCGCCAGCAGGTTCGTCTGGTCCGCAATGTCGTCAATTGTCTCGACGATCGCCCCGATCTCCTCACTCGACGCACTCAGCTCGTCGATGGTCTCGGTCGACTGCTGGACGACCCTGCCGATTTCTTCCATCTTTTCGATTGTCTGGTACACGACCTCCCCGTTTTCGCGGGCCGTCCGCTGGGTCCTCTCGGCGCGCCGGGAGGTGTTCTCGACCGTTTCGGCGTTGCTGAGGATGGTCTGGGACATCTCTTCCATCGCGGAGGCGACCTCCTCGGTCTGCGCCGACTGCTCCTCGGCCCCGGCCGACATCTCGTCCGCCGTATCGGAGATCTGGGTCGACGCCGCGGAAATCTCGCGGCTCGCCTCCGTCACCTGCCGGATCAGCCCCCGGAGGCTATCGATCGTTTCGTCGAGGCGGTTCCAGACGCGGGCGATGTCGTCGTCCCCACTGTCGTCGGGAATGTCGACCGTCAGGTCGCCCTCGGCCAACTGCTCCAGGACATCAGCGATCGCAGTCGTTTCTTCCCGGAGGGCCCGCCGGATGCGCTCGTTCTCAAGCCGGGACCGTTTCTCGTTGATGAGGACGGCCGCCGCTTCCGCCGCACTTTCGACGAAGCGCTCGTCGGCCGCGTCGAACGCCGTCACCTCCTTCTTCTCCGACAGGTAGAGGTTGCCCAGCGGCTGCCCCTGGTACGTAATGGGGACGGCCAGCAGCGACTCCATCGGCGGGTGCCCGTCCGGAAACCCGACCGACTCGGGGTGCTGGCTCATGTCTGGGAGGCGGAGCGTCTCCTGCGTGTCGTGGATGTATCCGAGCAGCCCTTCTCCCTCCGGCAGATGATCGATCTTGTCTTTTTGCGCCTCCGTCATGCCGAGCGTGAAAAACTCCTCGATCTCGCCGTCGTCGTCGAAGATGCTGAGCGCTGCGTATTTTGCTTCGGTCACGTCCCGCACCTGTCCCAAAAACGTGCGGAAGGCCGTCTCGACGTCGTCCTCCGAACTCGTTCGGTTCATCAGTTGGGTCAGGGCGCGCAGGCGCCCCGCCCCGTGCCCGCCCTCGGCCGACAGTTGTTGGAGGGGCGCCCCCACCGCTCCCAGCATGCCGTCCGACGGGAGGGACGGCACTTCGTCCCCGGACCGGAGGGCTCGGGCGGCCTGACCCAGGCGCCGGGTGGCTCCGCCGACCCTGCGCGCAACGTGGACCGCGAACCATCCCGCAAGAAGCCCGCCCGCCGCCAAAATCCCGACGCTCGCCCACACCGACGAGACGAGAGCGATGCCCGCGGCGGACATCGCGACGACGAGGGCCACGCTGCCAAAAGCCAGCAGCAAACGGGCAGTCAGGGACCGGTCCTCCCCAGAGCGACCGGCCGGGGGATCAGGGGCGACTTTGGGGTTGTCCGTTCCCGAAGAGGCGTTCTCCGGGGCGGAATCGGGAGGCGATTCGGTCGAGGCGAGATCTGCGTAGCGACACATGGCGGTTCGGCGACGTTGTGAATGGGAGTGGAGTCTGGGAGGAATCCTCCGCTCGCGTTGGGGGCCGCCTGCAGGCAGGCGTCGAACTCCAGCCGCCTCCAGGCGACCCACTGCCCCGCGAGCTCGAGCTACCTAGGACCGGTGGTCTCCCGGGTGTCCATCGCCCCCCATGGCTGGCTCGGGGGCTGTCGGGCCTGCCCCTGCGGTCTCCCTGGGGCCTGTGCCTTCCGAGCGCTTGGCCCCCGGGCCGTTGGCCTCGACCTTGAACTGCCGAACGCTCTCCTGCAACTGCCCCGTAATCATCTCCAGGTTGCCGGCCGTGTCGGATACCTGCGTGACGCCGGCCGCCGTCTCCCGTGCCGCCGTCGAAATCGACTGCACGCTTTGTGCAATCTGCTCGCTGGTGGTGGACTGCTCTTCGGAGGCGGCCGCAATTTCATCGGTCCTCTCCTCGACCTTCCCGATCGCCCCGACGATATTTTCGAGGACCTCCCCGGCCTGATCGGCGAGCTCGAGCCCTTCGTCGACGCGCTCGGTGCCGGCCTGTACCCGCTCAACCGCTTCTTCGGCCTCGGTCTGCACCTGTTCGATCATCTCGGCCACCTCATCGGTCGCCTGGTCGGCCTCCTCTGCGAGCTCACGGACCTCCTCGGCCACCACGGCGAACCCCTCGCCCTCCTCCCCGGCCCGAGCCGCCTCGATGGCCGCGTTGAGCGCGAGCAGGTTCGTCTGCTCGGCAATCGCGTCGATCTTGTCGACGACCTGCCCGATCTCTTCGCTGGAGGCGCCGAGCTTCTCGATCGTATCGGCCGCCCGATCGACCACCCCGGCAATTTCCTTCATCTTCTCGGTCGTCTCGTCGACGACCTCCCCGCCGCGTCGGGCCTGTTGGCTGCCGGTCTCGGCGGCTTCGGCGGTTTGTTGAACGCTCCGGGCATTCTCGTTGATCGTCTGGTTGAGCTCCTCCACCGCGGCGGCCACCTCCTCGGCCTGCGCGGACTGCTCCTCTGAACTGGCGGCCATCTGCTCGCTGGAGGCGTTGATCTGTTGCGCCGCCGCGGAGGTCGATCCGGTGGCCTCCTGGACCTGTCCGAGCATCCGTCGAAGGGTCTGGGCGGAACGATTGAACCCCTCGAATAGGCGGCCCACATTGCCCTCGGCGTCGGTCTCGACCTGGACCGTTAGGTCCCCGTCGGCAAACCGGTCCATCGCCCCAAGCAGCTTCTCGACCTCCCGGGTGTACATCTGCCGCTCGCTCTCCGCTTCGACCTGCTCGGTCACGTCGTCGGCAATCTTTACCACCTTCGCGACGTCTCCCTCGGGCCCAAAGACCGGGTTGTAGGTGGCCTGCAGCCACACTTCACTTCCATCTCGGGCCACGCGCTTGAGCCGATCGGCGTGGTAGTCTCCTCGCCTCAGCTTCTCCCAAAACGCACGGTATTCCTCCGAGCGGGCGTACTCGTCCTCGACGAAGATGCGGTGATGTTCGCCCCGAACGTCCTCAAGGTCATAGCCGACCACCTCCAGAAAGTTGTCGTTTGCCGTCCGGACGGTGCCGTCCGGCTCAAATTCAATGACGGCCATCGACCGGTGGATCGCCTCAATCAGGGCCGACTCGTCGGCGTCTGACTTGTGTTCTTTTGTGCGTTGGTCGGGTTGGTTTACACTCTCGCGCGAGGGGTGCCCAGATCCAAAGAACTGTTCAAACATGGGTAACACCTGTCGAAATATGAGAGGGTGTAGATTTTGCCGGTGTATCTGCGTTATCGTCAGGTATTGCTCCAAATTTACATTTCGGAGGTTTCGTCACACCGATTTCATACTGGTAGCCCTCAATTCGCCGGGAGGGATTAAACCCGAATACTCATTCCTCAATCCCCTGCGAAATGGAGAGCGGCCCCCCCCTGAGCGTTGGCTCGCTCGCACGGACCAGCCCTGTCGATTTCGCGTGCTCGACCGCCCGCGTAGAGCGGCTCCGAGGAGGGCGGGGAGATACGGACAGAAATGTCCGTTGGATCGGTGGGGACTTACGAGTTGCTGCACTCTGCGTTGTACCCCAGGTGTGCGCGTCTTCACGCTTTTTCGGAGAGGCGCAGCGTTCGCGGGAGCTCGGGCCACACGTCTACGGAAGGAAGCTACTTGGCGTGCCCGTTCTCCGTCGCCCCCGATGGAAGATCGGCCCGTGGAAGGCGAACGGTAAAGCAAGCCCCCTCGCCCTCCTCGGTCTCTACGTTGATCGACCCGTTCATCTGCTCGGTCGCCTTTTGCGTCACGGCCAGCCCAACCCCGGTTCCCTCGTACTCCCGGCTCAGTCCCTCCGAGGCCTGCCGGAACGGCTCGAACAGGTCCTCGGCCATCCCCGGCTCCATCCCGATGCCACTGTCCTCGACCTCCAGCAGGGCCCCTCCCTCGCTTCCCTGGGAGACGCGCACCCACGCCCCGCCTCCTTCGGTATACTTGATCGCGTTGGACACGAGATTCTGCAGAATGATCTGGACCCCGCCGGCGTCGGCCCGGGCCTGGACAGGTGGGTTCTCCACCTGGACCTGCAGGTCGATGCCGCTCTCCTGGGCCTTCGGCCGGAACTCCTCGACGGTCTGCCTGGCCGCCTTGGCCAGATCGACCGGCTCAGCAGACAGTTCCATCTGCCCGGCTTCCAGCCGCGAGAGGTCGAGCACGCCCTCGAGGGTGTCCAGCAGGCGCTTCCCGCCCTGCTCGATCAATCCCGAAAAGCGGCTCAGCTGCGAGAGATCCGTCTCGTCGAGACAGTCCGCCAATCTCTCGACCTCCTCCCCAATCGCCTCGGCGAAGCCGATGATCGAGGTGAGGGGCGTGCGAATCTCGTGGCTCATGTTTGCCAGAAAGGCCGACTTCATTCGGCTGGCCTCCACGGCCTCCTCCTTCGCCTCCTTGAGCTTCTGCTCCTGTTGTTTTCGCTCGGTGATGTCGCGGGCCTCCGGGACCAGAAGGGCCACCTCCCCTTTCTCGTCGGTCACCGGTCGGATTGAGAAGTCGACGACCCGATTCTCTTCGTCTCCCTGGATCTCTCGCTCGTACCGGACGAACTCTCCCTCGGCGGCCCGGTCGATCGCCGCGTGCAGCTCCCGCTGCGTTTCGTCGTTGATCTGCCACCAGTAGGTGTCCCAAAACGACTTGCCGATCACATCGTCCCGGTCGATCCCGCCGAATTGAAGGGCCGTCTCGTTGGCCTCGATGAGTGTCCCGTCCGGCTCCATGAGGCCAGTAAGCTGGTAGGTGTGGTTAATAATGGCCGCAAGTCTCCGCTCCCGCTCCCGTCGCTTGGTCACGTCCCGACCGATGCCGACCGCCCGAAGAGTTCCGTCGGGGTGCTCCACGAGGCTGCCCACAAACTCGTAGGGCACCGCCGTCCCGTCTTTTCGCTCGAGCGGGACCTCAAACTGTGCGTGACCCCGCGCGAATCCCTCTTTGATCTTGGCGGCCACCTGTTCTTGCCTCCCATCGGGCACCAGGTCGAAGGCATCCATGTCCCCGAGCTCCTCGTCCGCGTAGCCGGTCACCTCTGGAACACTGTCGTTCCACCGCTGGAGCCGGGCCTCCTCGTCGAGGACGAAGAACAGGTCGTCGATCGCGTCGAGTAGGCGGTCGGTGTACTCCCGGTAGTGCTTGAGCTGCTGGCGGCTCTCTTTCCGCTCGGTCACGTCCCGAATTAGTGTTCGTACCATCGTGTCACCCTCGATGTCGGTCGCACTGGCGGACACCTCCCCCCAGAACACCGATCCGTCGGCCCGCTCGTACCGGGCGACTTCCTGGTAGGCAATTCCGTCCTGCAGGGCCCGGAGCTTCTCCTGGGCGCTGCCTTGCTCCTCGGGGGCGTGAAGATCGAAGATCGACCGGCCTTCCAGCTCGTCGGCCCCATGGCCGAAGAGGGACTCGGCCTGGGGGTTGGCCTCCCGAATGCAGCCCTCCGGGTCGTGGATCAGGATCGCGTCGTTGGAGGCGCGAAACAACGACCGGTATCGCTCCCGGCTGTGTCGGAGGGCCTCCCCGGCCTCCTTCCGCTCGGTGATGTCCTGAGTGGCCCCCGCAATCTTCGTGACCTCCCCACAACATTCCGCCTCCGTGCCTTCCGTCTCGGTGCCCTCCCCGTCGGTGTCTTCCGCCTCGGCCAGAGCGCCGACGACACGGACCCACCGCCGGTTTCCCTCGGCGGTGTCGACCTCCAGCTCCAGGTCAAACGGCTCTCCCTCCCCTGCCAGCGCTTCGACCGCCTCCTCTATCCGATCCCTCGACTCCGGAGCGTAAAACTCAAAGGCCTTCTCCAGGCTCACCTCCGCGCCGGGCTCCATCTCGTGAATCTTGTAGATCTTGTCCGACCAGGACATTTCTCCCGCCTGGAGGTCCACCTCCCAGGCCCCGGCCAGCCGCTGGGCCTGCTCCAGGAGGCGCTTCTGCCGCCGGAGCGTCTCCTCTCGCCGCCGCTTCTCGGTCACGTCCCGCTGGATCGAGATCCAGTGCTCGATCGATCCGTCTCCGCCTCGGACCGGCGCGATGTTCCACTGCACCCGGTAGGGCGTCCCGTCCTTCTTGTAGTTGATCGTTTCGCCCTCCCAGGATTCCCCGGCCTCCAGGCTCTCGCGGAGGGAGGCCAGCACCTCGGGATCCGTCTCGGGCCCCTGCAGAATCCGGGGCGTCCTGCCGAGGAGGTCTTCTTCGTCGTACCCCGTCATCTCCTCGTAGGCCTCGTTGGCGTAGACGATGCGGGGACCCGGCTCGTCGAGCGGCTCTGCCTCGGTGATGAGCACCGCCTCCTTCGATTGCCGCATCGCCTCCGACAGGCGGCGCAGTCTCTTGCGGTCCTCCACCCGCTCGGTCACGTCGGTAACCACGCCATCCAGGTACGTCACACCTTCCGTGTTGCCCGACACGGGGGTTCGGTTGAGCAGTCCTATGAACGTCGATCCGTCCTTGCGCCGGAACGCGACTTCGACGCCACTGGTGGGGCCCTCCTCTTCGCGGGGAGAGATCTGGCCTCGCCCCTCTGGGTCGGCGTAGAGACCGGAGGCATCCTCCCCCTGAATCGCCGAGGGGCTCTCGTAGCCAAACATCTCGGCGAAGGACTGATTGGCGTACTCAATCGTCCCGCCCGGCGCGACCCGAAAAACACCCCCCGCCAGGTTTTCGGTGATCGACCGGATCCAGGCGTCTCGCTGTTCGATCTTTGCCTGCATCTGGGCCCGCTCTACGGCCCACTGGAGCGTCCGGGCCACGAGGCTGGGCGTCAGCTCTCCCTTCTGCAAGTAGTCGGTGGCCCCGGCCTGCTGGGCCGCCATGGCCGTCTCCAGGTTTTGCTCGCCGGTGAGCACGACGACCGGAACGGACGGGGCCGCCTCCACGCAGCGCCGGACGGTCGCGGCCCCTTCGCTGTCGGGAAGGTTCAAGTCCAGAGCCACAACATCGGTGGGCCTCTCCCCAAGGGCGTTCACGCCGGACGCGAGGGTGTCCTCCCATCGAAGCGCAGCCTCCGGGACGCCCTCCCGCAGAAGCTCTTCGAAGAGCCGGGCGTCCCCCGGATTGTCTTCGATTAGAGAAACCTGCATCGGGTCGGTAGTGCTCCCTGGGTCGGTGGTGCTCTGTGTGCTGCGCATGGCGGTAAGGGTCCGTTATACAGCATATCAGCGTGCAAGAAGGCTTTCAGGTGCAAGCCGGCCTCACTCGTCCGGGAGGCGCACGACCTGAAACCAAAACTCGTCGATCGACTGGACGATGGTCGTGATTTCACCCAGGTCGACCGGCTTCGTCACGTAGGCATTGGCGTGCTCGTCGTAGCTTTTGACCACGTCCTCCTCCGCCTCCGAACTGGTCAGCACGACGACCGGAACGCGGCGGAGGACCGAATGAGACTTCATCTCCCGGAGAAGCTCGTGCCCGCTCTTTACGGGAAGGTCCAGGTCCAGCAGGACCAGATCGGGCTTTCCCTCCCCGTCCTCTTCGGTGAGCCCGAGGATTTCTTCCGCCTCCTCGGCGGTGTGGGCCACCAGGAGGTCGTTTCGGACCTTCGACTCCTGGAGCATCTCTCGGGTAAGGCGCACGTCGGCCGGGTTGTCTTCGACGAGCAGGATGCGGGCCGGCCCGCCCTCCGAGTAGGCCTCTTCCGAGTAGGCCTCTTCCGAGCGGGCCTCCCCCCAGGACTCGTGTCCCGTAGCCTCCTCAGTAGGCGGCCTGGGCTCTTCTTCGGGCGGAGTTTGCGGGTTGCTTTTCATCGTAGCGGTGTTGGGCCGTTTGGATTAGGAAGTTATACCAATTGCCGAGATTTCGGTATGCATCTATTATTCTAGACCTGTCAGGTCTCGGCAGACCTGACAGGTCTTTCTCTCCAAAACCTGCATAACGATTGGGCGCAAATTGGTATTAGACTCAAGGTAGTGTGGAAGACTGAGCCCTCGTCGGGCTCGGACTCGACCTAAGTAGACCGGCACAAATTCATTAACCAAGGTCATTCTGAGCGACCGACGACC
>CAZRPQ010000038.1:0-11293 GCA_964601725.1 uncultured Salinivenus sp.
TTAGGTGTGTTTCGTTTTGCGTATTTCGTATTACGTATTTCGTATTAGGCCGTCCCTCTTTGCGGAGCTCTTACGCAATACGCACTACGAATACGCACTACGTAATACGAGAAACACACCGCTGACCCCCGCCCGGCACGAGCCGAGGATTTCCCTTCCACTCCCAACGCTCCCACCACCGTGTCCGCCCCGCTCCTCTCGGTCGAGAATCTTGTGAAGCAGTACGACACCGGTGGTGACGAGCCGTTGACGGTGCTTCGGGACCTGGACTTGGCCGTCCAGGAAGGGGAAATTGTCGCCGTGGTCGGGGAGAGCGGAACGGGAAAGTCGACTCTCCTCCACCTGCTCGGCGCCCTTGATCGTCCCACCGCCGGGACCGTCCGGTTTAAGGGACAGGACCTCTTCGCGAAAAGCGACGACGAGCTGGCCGCGTTCCGCAACCGGTCCATCGGATTTGTCTTTCAGTTTCATCACCTGCTTCCGGAGTTCACGGCGCTCGAAAACGTGGCAATGCCCGCCCTCATTCAGCACAAATCCATGGCGGACGTGACCCCGCGGGCCCAGGACCTGCTCGACCTGCTGGGCCTGGCCGATCGGGCCGACCACCGTCCCAGTGCGCTTTCGGGGGGCGAGAAGCAACGGGTGGCCATTGCACGGTCTCTGATGAACGAGCCTGCACTGGTGCTCATGGACGAGCCGACCGGGAATCTTGACGCCCGGACCGCCGAGCCCATGCATCAAGAAATCGAACGGCTCAGCCGAGAGATCGCTCAGACCTTCGTGCTGGCCACCCACGACCCGTCTCTCGCCAAAATTGCCGGGCGGATTCTGCGTCTTGAGCTCGGTCAGCTTCATGACCTGGAGCCGGGCGACGAGATGGTCCCTGCGAGCCAGTTCCCCGGCGACGGGGGGACGGGCGACTCGTGACCAGGTGGATGAAACGAAAATGATTCTTTGACGGCGGCCGTCGAACTCCGGGTACGGGGGTGCGTTAGGCTGAAGCACGAAGACGAGTGGGACGTGGCTCGGGGTACGGGCGACGCCCCGTCCTCGTCCTCTCTGGTTCCGATCGCACGAACTCGTCTGTAGAAGCCTCCTCGGGGACGCTGCGTCTACGACAGCACAACGGATCGGGGAATCGTCGCCTCCGCACCGAGGACGAACCGGGTCCTTTTCGAGGGCCCGGACGTGCTCTCCACGCCACCTACCCTCCTCAGTCCTATGGACTCGATAGACTCTCTCCCGCTGTTTCCGTTGAGTCTTGTGCTCTATCCCGGAGAAGACCTTTCCCTCCACATCTTCGAGGACCGGTACAAGGCCCTCACTGCGTACTGTCTCGAGCACGACGTGCCGTTCGGCATTGTCCGGGCCGACGACGATGAATGGGCCGAGGTGGGAACGACCGCCCGAATCGACCAGGTCGTCAAACGGTACGAGGACGGCCGCATGGACATCGCGGTGCGGGGCGAGGAGCGGTTTCACCTCGAGGCAGTCCACGAGGACGCCAGCTATTATACCGCCGACGTAACCCTCCTTGAGGACGAGGAGACCACCGTTGACCTCGACCTGAAGGAGCGGGTCATTACGCAACACATGAAGCTGCTGGAGCTCGCCGGGCGCACCGTTCGGCCCGACCTTTACGAAGACGTGGACCGTCTCTCCTTTGTCCTTGCGCAGAACGGCGCGCTCGACGGCGAACAAAAGCAGGAACTGCTCGAGTGCAGAACCGAAAACGAACGCATCCGCTACCTCATTCGCCACTTTGAGGTCATCATTCCCCGAATCGAAGAGCAGGAGGGCATCCAGCGCCGCATCCGCTCAAACGGGCACTTCAAAGACTTTCCGCCGGAGGAGGTGTGAGGGAGTGGACGAGAGAGGACGTGGGAGCGCGGGGGCAGCGACTCTCTGCCCCTGTAGAACAGCGAGAACAGCCACCGTCGCTAATACCATCTCCTCAGGTTCATGGCGCAGGTTCCCGATGGTCGTCGAGATCAGCAACTCCGGTGGAGTACAACTCAAGCTTGGCTGTAGAGACCACCGGGCCGGTCGTCTCTACATGGACGGGTGGGAGCGCAAGTCTACGTCAAAAGCTCGCATTCGGTATAAGATGAGATTGCCGTGACCGGGAGGGAGCGTGGACATTGGGGCCGCTGTTTGCGAAATTGGCTGAGGCGTCTCGGTCTTTCGCATTTACCGACTGCCCTGTATGTCTCACATTGGGCCCTATACCCTCCACGCAATCGAGACCGGCCGCTTCGGCCTGGACGGGGGCGCCATGTTTGGAATTGTGCCCAAGCCGCTCTGGTCGAAGCACATCGAGCCGGATGCACAAAACCGCATTCCACTGAGCATGCGGTGCCTCCTGCTCGTCGGGGGCGACCGCGTGATCCTCGTGGACACCGGCATTGGCGATACGTTTGAGGGCACCGAGTACCAAGACATCTATGCCGTCGATCACGACACTGCCACCCTGGAGGGGTCGCTCCGGGCCCATGGCGTTGCACCGGCGGACGTGACGGACGTCATCCTCACGCACCTCCACTTCGATCACTGTGGAGGCAGCACCCGGCAGACCGACACAGGCATCGAGGTCACCTTCCCAAACGCCACCTACCACGTCCAGCAGCGGCACTGGGACTGGGCCACCGATCCGAATCCGAAGGAAAAGGGGTCATTTCTGTCCGAAACGTTTGCCCCAGTCGAGGCTGCGGGCCAGCTTCATCGGGTCGATGGGAGCGGATCGCTCCTGCCCCACATTGAGGTGGCCCTCGTCCACGGCCACACCGAGGCGCAGCAGATCGTACGGGTCCAGGACGACGCCACCACCCTCGTGTACGTGGCGGATTTGTTGCCGACCACCCATCATCTGCCCCCCACCTGGACGATGGCCTACGACGTTCGTCCACTTCAAACCATCGACGAGAAAGGAGACTTTCTCGAGCACGCTGAGGATTCGGAATGGAAATTGTTCTTTGAACACGATCCAGAGGTTGCCGTTGGCGATCTGGACCGAACGGACCGTGGAATCGAAGTCGTCCATCGGCGATCGCTCGAGAATCTGTAAGGGTTCCAAGGCGGACTTTTTGAACGCTGGCGCCCCACCCTCCTTCTCATTCCTTTCGGTTTGATCCTGTCTACAATGCCCGATTCTGAAGAGCCAGAAATGGAGGAAGACGTTCACGAAGTGGTTTCCTCCGTCTACCATGACCTCAACAATCCCCTCTCTATCATCTCAGGGAATGCACAGTTTCTTCTCGAGTTGAGTCAAGAGCAAGACCTCGACGAGCAGTTTGTATCATCGGCCCGCGACGTCCAGGAAGCAAGCGAACGCATGTCTAAGTCCCTTCAGCGGTTGACGCGTCTCAGGGATTACCTGGAAGGAGAGTTGGAAGGCGGGCAGCAATGAAACACCAGAACGGGAAACTCTAGCGCATCAGGTCCCTAGTACCGTTACTGAGCGTCGCCGAACTGCTGGGGAACGTCCTTGAGTACATTACATTCGTACCGAGCAACTGTGTAATTTACGGTTCTCTCACCTGGACGATGTCTGGCCGAAATCTTCTGAACAACCGCTTCTACCGGGCCTGTTGATTCTAAAGCGTTACAGATAACGTATTTTCCCTGCGTTGATCGCCACACGCGGCGCACGATCCCCCATGGAGGTGTCAGCCCCGGAGCGGGTGGACACTCAAGTGTCACGCCGTTTTCGGGCATGCGCCGCATCGATCCTCGTTCTGTACGCAACTAACCCTCTTTCCCTATGACAGTCCTGTCTTTTTCTCCCGCACCTCGCCAGTTCCTCACGCTGCTGGGGTCGTTCCTGCTTGCCTGTGCGCTTGCGATGCCCGCTCAGGGGCAGGTTGCCCAGTCGTCCGCGCTCTTCCTCCGCATTGAGCCGGACAGCCGCGCGGCGGGCATGGGGAACGCAGCCGTGGCCGTGGCCGACGATGCCAATTCCATGTTCTGGAACCCCTCGGGCCTCGCGTTTCAGGAAAATACGCAGGTGGGGCTCACCCATGCCAACTGGCTTCCGGAGTTCAACGCGAACCTCTTCTACGAGTACCTCGTGGGCTCGTATCACGTTGATGGGGTTGGCACGTTCGGGGCGAACGTCAGGTATCTGAATCTTGGAGAGACCGAGATCCGTGACCCGCAAGGAAACGTTCTCGGAGTCTCAAACTCCTTCCAACTCGCCGTCGGAACGTCGTACGGCGTTAAAGTCTCGGAGCGGCTCGGCCTGGGGACCTCGGTCCGATTCATCTACTCGAAGCTGACGTCGGGGAAGCGGGAAGGAATTGGGAAGGGGAATGCGTACACAGTCGCCACGGATCTATCGGCCCTCTACCACTCGGCCCCCTTCTCACTGGGTGGCGCGGACGCTACGTTTTCTGCGGGGCTCAACATTGCGAACTTGGGAGGAACGCTGGATTTCAATGAGAAGCGGCCCGGCTCAGATCCGATTCCTGCAAATTTCCGCATTGGGCCTGCGCTGACCATCGACTTTGACAAGTACAATTCGATCACATTGGCGACTGACTTCAACAAGTCGCTGGTGAGTGTGGACCAAGAAACCGTACAGGAGGGCGATACGACGAGGACGGTTCGGGTCGGGAATACCGGATTCGAGGCCCTCTTCGACTCGTGGGGCACGGCCCGCGGCCAGTCTGGGCCTGACGGAGAGCCGGCGAAACTCTCGTTGCTCCAGCAGTTCACGATCGGTACGGGGGTTGAGTACTGGTACAACGATCTTTTTGCGCTCCGGACCGGGTACTACTACGAACATCCGGACAACGGAGACCGTCAGTTCTTGACGTTTGGAGCGGGTCTCCGGTACAACATCGTCGGGGTCGATATTTCGTACCTCTACACGTCGGAAAACGAAAGCCCCCTGGCGAATACGCTGCGCTTCTCGCTCTTGTTTGAGTTCAAGTAGAACCCCATGGGTCGGAGCGCGTCGTCGCGCCCATGGCTGGCATGCCAGACCCGTCTGAACGAGTCCTCTCCCGATACGCTGCAGGACCAGAATGCAGCGTATCGGGTTTTTCTATATGGATGTCCACCAGAAGAGGGATCGGCCGGTTCGTCGATGGCCCAGATCAGTCGGCAAGCACAAATCGACCTGGCACGAGGAGGGGACAGACGGTCATTCCGGAAGACAGATTGCGCTTCTACGGATTGGGTGGCACTTTCAAGGCCCTCAGGTTTTTGATCATTCAGGATCCACCGATGTGTTAGAGGCTTTGCGGCGACGGGTGAAACGATTCTTGGGAGCGGCCCCGCGGCGGGACACGCCCGGCATCCTCCTTCCGGGCGGCGGCGCCCGGTCGGCCTACCAGGCCGGGGTCATCCGCTACATCGCGGAGGCCTTTCCGGAGGCCTACTTTCCTATTCAGACCGGCGTGTCGGCCGGGGCCATCAACGCGGCCCACCTGGGCAACCACACGGGCACGTTCAAAGAGGCGGCCCAGCACGTGGTTGACGCCTGGACGGGACGCGAGCTCGAAGACATCATCCTGGTCGAATCCCGTCTCAGCCTGCTCTGGGATCTCTTCTGGGACGCACGGGCGGTGCCCCCGGACGAGCCCACCTCGGCGGACGTGCGGTCGACGCACGGCCTCCTGGACACCACCCCGCTCTCGGAGACGCTCCACGATCACCTCGACGAGCCGGACGGCACCCTCTCGGGCGTGCGCCCCAACCTGGCCGACGGGCGCCTGCAGGCGCTGGCCGTCATGACCACCGACTACGCCACGGGACAGACGGTCACCTGGGTACAGGGCGAAGGCTTTGATGCGTGGGAGCGGCCCGACCGGATCGGACGGCGCACCCAGCTCACCGTCGACCACGTGATGGCCTCCACGGCGCTGCCGCTCGTCTTTCCCGCCGTGCGCATCGACGACTCGTGGTATGGGGACGGCGGCATCCGCCTCTCCGCCCCCCTCGCCCCCGCGGTCCACCTCGGGGCCGACAAGATTCTCGCCATCTCGACCCAGTACTCGCGGAGTCGGGCGGAGAGTGAGGAGATTGTGCTGAAGGACTATCCGCCCACGTCCCAAATCGTAGGCGTGCTCATGAATTCGATCTTCCTGGACTCGTTGCCGCAGGACGCCCACACCATGCACCGCATCAACACGCTGGTGGAGGAACTGCCGCCCCGCAAGCGCCACGGCATGCGGCCGCTGGAGCTTTTGCAGATCCGGCCCTCGGAAGACCTGGACGCCCTCGCCCACGACTTCAAAGACCAGGTGCCAGCCCCGATTCAGCTGCTCACCAGTGGCCTGGGCACCCGCGAGCGAGAGAGCCCCGACTGGCTGAGCGTACTGCTCTTCCATCCGGGCTACATCGAGCAGCTGCTCGAAATCGGCTATGGCGACGCGCAAGACAAGCACGATCAGCTGGAGGCCTTCCTGGCCGACACGGTCGCCGACACAGCGGATCCCCCCGGGCTTCGGCGGTGCGACGGCAGGGTGCACTCCGGCGACGAGAAAGAGGGGAAGGAAGCAGAACCGAGTCCGTCCGCCTCCGCCGAGTCGCCTTGAGGGTGGGTGCGACGGCGGACGTTATGCCACCCGGGACGGATGTGTCTATCCAGTGTATTCCATTGCTGCCAAATCGATACACTGGGTCACATGCTGAGTCAGGTCTGGAGCAGTACCACGCACGGCGTCGAAGCCTTGCCCGTCGAACTCGAAACGAACGTTGCCTCCGGCATGCGGGGCCTCTCGGTGGTGGGGCTCCCGCGGGCGGCGGTGCGCGAGAGCTTCGACCGGGTGCGCGCCGCCCTCGAGAACAACGGCATTCCCGTGGAGTGGGGCCGCATCACCATCAACCTCGCGCCCGCCGACGTGCCGAAGGAGAGCGCAGCGTTCGACCTGCCGATGGCGGTGGGCTGGGTGGCCGCCAGCAGCGACACGCTCAACGGCACGGTGCTGGACCGCTACTGGCTAACCGGCGAGCTGGCCCTGGACGGGACGGTGCGCCCCGTGAACGGCGTCCTGCCGATGGCCCTGAAGGCGCGCGAGGAGGACTACGAGGGCGTCCTGGTGCCCGCCGAGAACGCCGCCGAGGCCGCCGTGGTGGACGACCTCACGGTGTTTCCGGTCGAGACGATCACCGAGGCCTTCGAGATTCTGCAGGATCCGCACGGGTCGGAGGCCCCTGAGCCCTACACGAATGACCTCGATGCCATCTTCGACGAGGCCCGCCGGTACCGACGCGACCTGAGCGACGTGCGGGGACAGGAGAACGTAAAGCGCGCGCTCGAAGTGGCGGCCGCGGGCGGGCACAACGCGCTCATGGTGGGCCCGCCCGGCTCCGGCAAGACCATGCTGGCCCGCCGCATGCCCACCATCCTGCCGCCCCTTACCACCGACGAGGCGCTCGAAACCACGAAGATCCACTCCGTCAGCGGCGACCTGCAGTCCGACCACGGCATCCTCGCCACGCGCCCCTTCCGCGCCCCGCACCACACCATCTCCGACGCGGGCCTGTGCGGCGGGGGCGCCCACCCCACGCCCGGCGAGATCTCGCTCGCGCACAACGGCGTCCTCTTCCTCGACGAGCTGCCCGAGTTTCAGCGGCGCGTCCTGGAGGTGCTCCGCCAGCCGATGGAGGAGGGGCAGATCACCATCAGCCGCGCGGAGACGACCGTGACCTACCCGGCCCGCTTCATGCTCATCGCGTCGATGAACCCGTGCCCGTGCGGCCACCTCAACGACCCGAATCAGGAGTGCGTGTGCACCCCGGCGCAGGTGCAGCGCTACCTCGGCAAAATTAGCGGTCCGCTCATGGACCGCATCGACCTGCACGTGGAGGTGGCCCCGGTGGACTTCGACGAAATGAGTGCCGACCGCACCGGCGAGTCGTCCGCCACGGTGCGGAAGCGAGTGGTTCGGGCGCGCGAGCAGCAGTCCCAGCGGTTCGGGGACGCGGAGACCCTCTACAGCAACGCCCAGATGGACGCGCAGCGGGTGCAAGAGCATTGCGAACTGAACGAAGCGGGCCAGAACCTGCTGCGCACGGCGTCCGACCGTCTTGGCCTCAGCGCCCGCGGCTACACCCGCATCCTGAAGGTAGCGCGCACAGTGGCGGACCTGGAGCAGTCCGCCCGCATCCAGCCGGAGCACGTGTCCGAGGCCATCCAGTATCGCTCGCTGGACCGGGACTGGTGGAACGGATAGACGGCTCCCGTTTCGGCGTCGTGGGCCGATGGACGGTCAACGACGGACCGACAGCCGGTGACGAGTTTTGGAGAACGACTTTGCGCACCGGCGAAGCCGTCCCAGTGCCCCGATCATCCCCGTTTTCAGGCCCATTCTGAAATCGTCTGCAGGAGTCCGTATTCTAGACGGTAGTCACCTTCTGTCCAATCCGTCCAGTGCCTATGGATTCTCTTGTCTCGTGGACCGGAACCCGGTCTGCGCTCTTGTCGATGTCGTTCGTCGTGAGTCTCTTTCTCCTTGGCGTTGCGGGGGGATGCACGTCCGAGCAGGCCGACCCCGGCGAGCCCCTCGTGTACGTCGGGACCGGGGCCGACAATCCGGAGGAAGGCATCTACGCGTTCCGCTTCGACTCGACGTCAGCCACGCTCCGGCAGGTGCAGGAAGTCACGCCCCTCTTGAATCCGACGTTCTTGGCGCTGGCCCCCGACGGACAGCATCTCTACAGCGTTCGCGAAGCCACCGATTCTGCGAAAATCCACGCGTTTGACGTCGCGTCTTCGACGGGAGGCCTGATGCCTGTCAATTCTGTGCCGGCGGAGGGGGGAGCCCCGTGTTACGTCAGCGTGGACGCGACGGGCCGGTGGGTGCTTGCCGCCAACTACGTGGGGGGCAACGTGGCGGTCTTCCCGGTGCGCAACGATGGGGCCCTCGGGTCGGCCTCGCAGGTCGTGCAGCACACCGGCTCCGGCGCAAACCCGGACCGGCAGAGCACCTCGCACGCCCATTTCGTTCGGGTCGACCCGCAGAACCGGCACGCCCTGGCGGCCAATCTCGGGACCGACGAGGTGTACGTGTATCCGTTTGACGCCGAGCGGGGACGGCTCGACACGACCGAGGTGCACGTGGTGTCCACCCCACCGGGGACCGGCCCGCGGCACCTCGCCTTTCATCCAAACGGCGAGACCGTCTACCTCATCGGCGAGCTCAGCGGGACCGTGACCGCCTACGATTATGACGCCGAGACCGGGCAGATGAGCGCCACGCAAACCGTTTCGACCGTGCCCGACGACTTTGCGGGGGCGGCCCGAAGCGCCGATATTCGCGTCCACCCCTCCGGCGATTTCCTGTACGCCTCGAACCGGGGCGATGCCAACGACATCGTCCTCTATCGAATTGAGGAGGAGACGGGTCGGCTTGAGCTGATGGGACGGCAGCAAAAGCACGTCCGCTGGCCGCGCACCTTCACCATTGATCCGAGCGGACAGTTTCTCCTCGTCGCCAACCGCCGGGGGGATTCCATCTCCGTCTTCCGCATCAACCCGAACACGGGGCAGCTGACCTACACAGGCCACTCGGCTGAGGTGCCTGCACCGACCAAGATCACCTTCGCCCCAGGCGACCGCTGAGTGAGCCCTCGACGTCCGGAATTGGCGAGATCGACGTGTTTGGGGCGTAGTAGCTCGTCTACCGCGATTGTCCCCCCCGTTCCGTTGCCACGAGCACCCGCATGTTCAGTGCTTGTGCCGCCGAGGCCACCGCCGCGAACTGGCCAATATTCGCCTGCTGGTCTGCCCGCAGGATCAAAAACTGCTGATTGGACCGGATGGACCGGAGCTCACTGACCAACCGCGCCTTTGGCACCGGCGACTCGGCGACGTAGTAGGTGCCGTCCTTGGTGAGGGACACCGTGATGGACTGCTCGGAGACCGGCGACGAACTGTCCACCTGCGGCAGGTTCACCTGAATGCCCATCTGCGGGATGAAGCTCGAGGTGAGCAGGAAGAAGATGAGCAACAGAAGGACGACATCCGTCATGCCCGCGAGGCTGAAGGTGGTCTTCGGTTCGCGGGAAGGGGAGAAGTCGAGCGGCATGGTGGGAAGGGCAATCGTTTATGTAGACGCTAACCGAAAGAGAAGGGGTCCCCTTTTCTTCGCACGTGCCGATCCGTTCAGAAACGAAGGGGAGAAGTCGAGGCGGGGACGTGGGGGCCACTCTGCCAACGGCAGGCCTGATGGATGGCCCGAAATGTACACGCCCTTCTGAACGATCATGCCGCGATGCGTCCTTCTACTATGAGGGCAGCTCTTCGGACCGCTCGGACGAGACCGGTTCCTGGAGGAGGTCGATAAAGTCAGTGGCGGAGCGCTCCATGTCGTTCGAGAGGCGCCGGATGCGGCCGATGAGGAAGTTGTACGAGAAGAGCGCCAGGATGCCGACGAGGAGGCCCGCCGCGGTGGTAATGAGGGCCTCCCAGATGCCCCCGGCCAGCACAGAGGGGTTGACGTTGCCCTGCAAGTTTTGGATCTGCTGAAAGGCCCTAATCATGCCCACTACGGTGCCAAAGAAGCCGAGCATCGGAGCGATTCCCGCAATGCTAGCAAGCAGGTTGGTCCGCTTCTCCAGGTCGAACGTTTCGTGCTTCCCCGCGGCCTGCACGGCGTCCTGGATCTCTGAAATGGGCCGTCCCAGTCGTTCGAGCCCCTGCTTCAAGATGCGAGTGATGGGCACATCTTTTTGTTCGCAGTACTGGATGGCCGACTCGACGTTGCCGTTTCGGACGTACTCCCGAACCCGGTCCGTGATCGTCGCCGGATCGGAGCTGGCCTGCCGGATGGTGATGAGCCGCTCAATCAAGAGGTAAATGGTGAGCACGGAGAGCAGAACCAGGGGAATCATCACCCAGCCTCCCAGCACCAGAATGTCGAGGAGGGAGGAGGCCTGGCCTGACGCGGCCTGGGTAGTGTCCATGGCAGTGCTATCCACCTGTTGGGGAAGAACCATCGCGGCTGTCAAAAGAGCAGAAGACACAGAGGAGTACGGGAGTTCAGTTCAGAGCATTAACGAAGGCGATGGCTCCAGGCCCCCGAGGGAAGCGCAGACGCGTTCTCGTCGATAGCGCGCTCGGCGGCCGCTTCGGAGTCGTATCGTCCAACCGCCACGCGGTACCAGGTCTTGTCGTCCACCGTTCCGGAAACGACCTCCACGGAGTCGAAACGGCGTTTGTACTCGTCCGCCATCTCCTCGGCCGCGGCGCGAGACGCGCGGGAGGCCACCACGATGGACCAGCCTCCCGGCGTTTGGGCAGTGGTATCTTGGGCAGTGGTATCTTGGGCAGTGGTATCTTGGGCAG
>CAZRPQ010000039.1:0-11164 GCA_964601725.1 uncultured Salinivenus sp.
ATCCGAAGCGGTATCGGCAGTGTGCCGAAAATGCCCGGGCCGCGGCCCCGCAGTACCGGTGGGAGACGATGGGCGAGCGTCTCGTCGAGCAGTACCGAGCGCTTCTGGCGTCCCCCGACTCCACGTCAAAAAGACGCTCTGGAAAGACAGATGCGAAGGCCTCGATGCACTGATCGATCCCGGCGTGACCGCCATGCTTCCGACCTTTCTCGTCATTGGGACCATGAGGTCCGGAAACGGAATTACCGAATCACGCTGATCTTTTCGACATCTCCGTGGAACGTCGTGTCGTCGCCTTCGACGCTGACCCGATAGAGGTACACCCCCGTGGCCACCCGATCGCCGTCTTCGTCCCGGCCGTTCCAGCGTAGACCGTACCAATCTACCCCTAGAGGCTTTACGTCCGTCTTGGTAAATTCGCGCACGAGGCGGCCAGACAGGGTATAGATGCGGAGGGTAAAGTCGCCGAGCGTCTCGTTCCGACCGCCCTCGACCCGGAAGGCAAACGTCGTGTGGGTCCTCATCGGGTTCGGGTACGGGTACATGTCCCGAATGACCTGCTCCTGCTGAATGCGGAAGCTGCCCTGGTACGGCTCGATCTCATTTCCCCGTGCATCCTCGGCCTCCACCTTCAGCGTATACGTCGAGTCCCGCGCCTCCAGATCGGGCTCGTAGCGCAGTTGCAGCGGATCGGTGCTGCCCGAGTCCGGCGGGACGAACTTGAGGGCGTCGCTGGCGAAGGGGACGCGACGAAACAGCGATCCGAGTGCGGGATCCCGCTCGGGGAGCCCCCCCTTCAGGTACACGTCGACGTGGCTCGTGTCGTCGAGCACGAAATTCGGATTGTCGTCGCGGACGAGGATTTCGAGGGTCGGCTGGGTCGACACGAACGGGAGCCGCGGGGCCTGGAAGTTCTCAACGTCCTCGGAGGTGGAGGGCAGTTCCTGCCCGTTGGCCAGCACTCGAACCGCGGGGGGAGCGTCGTCCCGCTCCACGAAGAGGTTCCGAACGCTCGTATTGTTGCTCGGGAGGCGCTCCGGCGGTCCGTCTGCGCGGGCCTCCACCGTGATCACGTTGTTCCCTGGGAACTCCGTGCTCGAAAACGAGAAGGCGCTCGTGTCCCGACCACCATTCGGGCCGAGGGCCGAAAGGGTGTCTGTCGAGAGCGTATCGATCATGTTTGACGCATTCTCCGCGGTCACCTGCACGCGGACCGGAGGGCTCGCCACCGGGCCGAAGTTTACGATGGGCAGCGCGGCGGAGACGCGTCTGCCCTGTAGGAGCGTGTCGGGGAGGGGGCCCAGGGCGGAAGGGTCAATCGCAAGCTCGGGGACGCCGGTGTGCGACACGCTCCATTCCTGGAGCTGGGGAGCGGTTCGGGCGGTGGAGTCCGTGAGGGTGGCGCGGAGACGGAGATAGGGATGCGCCTGCGCATCGATTGCAGAGAGGGACTGCTCGCCCGAGGCCTCACGGAGATCGTCGATGAGGACGGTCGAGTCGGCGGCGAGGACCTCAAGCGACATCGCGTCCTCGGCGTCCGGGAGGGTTCCGCTCCACCGGAGGGTGCCCCATTCGCTGGCGGGCCCGATTCGGGGGGAGAGCGTGGTGCCGGAGGCGTGCGAAAAATGAGGCTCCGATTCGAGGTTAATCTCGTTCACCTCCTCTTCCTCCGATGGCGGGGACACGCGCTCGACCGTCTCATCGGGATACCCTTTCCGGGCCTTGAGGGCCCAGACGTAGCGATAGGAGAGGCTGTCGATGGCCGCTGAATGGGAGTCTTGCGTGATAGACTCGGTCCCCAGGTTGCGGAAGAGCGCCTTTACCGAGTCGGGGATGGCGGCAGGGCTCTGCCGGGCGAGGTGTCGGGTGCGAACGAACACGTAGTCGCCCTCCCGGGCCACGTCGTCGAGAAACGTGGCAAGGGCGTCGATCGCCTCCTGCTGGTCGCCAACATCGTCCTCAAGGTCGTCGCGAAGGTCGTACGTCGGAAACGACTCGCTGTCTCGCACCTCTCCAGTGGTGCCATTGAGGACAAGCACCCCGAAGCCAAACTGGAGATATTCGTAGCGTGTGGTGCCGTCAACAATGAAGCCGTTGACCCTCGATCCCTCGCCCCGCTCGGAGAAGGTTAAGACATTGCGTCCATACTCCTCAAGCCCCCACGAGCGGTTGGCGCGCTGGAGACGGAGGTTTTCATTCCCCGAGAACAGTCGATCCTGCTGGAGCCACGATCGCTCAGGGAGGGACGGGTCGACGGTAAACCGGGCCGTTTTCCAGGTGTCTTCGTTGGCGTCCGCCAGCCGGGCGCGCCAGTAGTAGGACTCGCCGGACGAGAGGTCGGACGGCTGCCACGTCCCCCGAAGACCGTCGATCTCCCGCTGCACCTCCCGCCGCCCCGGCGACGAGAAGTCGGGAACCGTATCGAGCTGAAGCACAACGGGCACCCGGTCGGTCGTCTGGCCGGAGGCGGTAAAGGCAAGCGTCGGTTCCTCGGAGGAGACGGTCCCGTAGTCGGGCGGGGCGAGGAGGGAGACGCCGGTGTCGAACACCACCTGCGTGCGCTCGGCCACATTGTTTGTCTCGTTTGCCTCCTCGGGATAGGCGTTTTCGGGGTCGACCCGTACGCGGAAGGTGTTGGTGCCGATGGCACGCTCGTCCAGAGAGAACGGAAACGTAAGCGTTTCTTCGAGGGGGAAGCGGTCGAGGCGGCGCGTGCGTCGGGTCGTCGTTCCGTCCGGTTGCTCCCAGGTCAGGCGGGAGGTCACGCTGTCGGCAGGAATAAGACCGCGGTTTTGGATTCGAGTCGTCACGGTCAACTGGTCGGAGGGGACCGGGGTCGTCGGCTCGGTTGCGATGAGGTCCGAGGAGACGTGCAGGTCGGGGCGATCGGGGAGCGCCATGTTCGTGGCCGGGTCCCCCAGTAGCCCGTACTGCAGAAGGTGCTTTACGTAGAAGTCGCTGTTCCCGAAATCGGCGTTGATCTCGGCCTTGGCGGACCGGATGGCTTCGCCGAGCACGCGCATCGTGTCGACGAAGACGCGCTCGACGAGGGCGTCGTTGATCCGGGCGGACGGCACCAGGTTGCCCAGGGCCGATTCGCCAAAGTGGGCGATGCCCCCGTTCAGCGCTCCGTCGCGCGGGGTGCCGTCGGGGGTCACCGAGCCCACGACGAGTTGCTCGCCGAGGGACGGGGCATCTTTTTCCTCGAACCGCCCCCCGGCAAAGGACCCGGTGCGGCAGCCCAGGGAGATGACGATGGGGAGGCGGCCGGCGTTGTCGAACTCGGCGGGCGGGTCCGTCACAATCTCCCACGTCTGGGCGGCGGAGTGGCCAAAGTAGTTGAGCCACCCGGCGCCCCGCTTCAGGTCGACGGCGAGCGAGTCCTGAAAGGTGTCGTCAAGGGCATCGTTGACCTTCTTGTAGTACTGAACCGTGTCGGCCCCGGTGTGGACGGGCACCTGGTTGCCATCGACGCTGGCCACCGTGTCGGACGCAATCGTGCCCCAGCGATTGGAGTAGAATTGAAGCTGGCTCTGTTCGCTCTCGTTGGTGCCCCCGGCCAGGAGGAGCATCCGCTTCTGCCACTGTTCCAGGGGGGCTGCCTCGTACGTTTGCAGCTTCTCCAGGAAAAGTTCGCCCTGCGCCACGGACCGGACCGGAATGCGGCCCACCGCCAGGAGCTCCGACCAGTCGTTGGGGCCGCCGCTCTGCATGGCGAACCAGCCGTCCGACGGGGCGAAGCCAAACGAGGGGACGCTCCACTCGGGATAGGTCGTGTCGACCGAGCCGTCCCGGATGGGGTACTGGGCATCCGCAAAGATGGAGAGGAACTGGGGCGACTGGGTCCAGTCCTGGGTCGAGTGCACGAAGCGCCGGATGGCGATGGGGGTGGGCTGCCCGTAGTCGAACTCGTCGAACACGTTTTGTACCAGCGCCACCTCCACCTCGTAGCCGTCGTGCGACCGGCGGTAGTCGGCCAGTTGCTGGGCAACGGGGAGCAGGGCCTCGGTGGTGAGGAGGAGGTAGTCGGCGCTATGGGCGTCGGGATTGGACCAGTTGCTCGGGGCGTCGGGCTCGATGGTGACGGGGGTTTTGAAGCCGTCACCCCCCGCGGCCCAGTGCGGCGTCGAGCCGGTGGAGGGCGCGGCGGACACGAATGCAGTGTCGTTTTCGATCGTCGCGGAGTATCGGCGGGCGTCGGCGGGGCTGTACACGCGGACCGAGTCGCCCGTGTGGCCCGTCAGGGCAAAGGTCTCCGCGCCGGTGGTGGGCGCCACAAAGCGCTGCCAGTCAGCACTCCGGGCCGCCAGCGATCGGGTGTAGGCGGCCTCTGCCCAGTCGAACAGTACGTGGTTGGGCGTGTCCGCCGGATCCGGACAGCCGTCGTCCGCGAACCCGCTGTTGTAGGACGTGAGGCGCAGCGTCAGCCCCGAGGGGGGCACCCGATCCTGAGAGAGGGTGGTCTCGATCGTGGTCCGGTTCATGTTCTCCCAGTCCACGGTCGTCAGGGACTCGAAGGCGAGGGATCCGTCGGGCTGAAGAAGCTCGCCTTCAATCTCGACGCGGTGGCAGGAGTTCGTCTCGGCGTCGAACCGGAGCCGCAGGTCGAGGGACGCGTCCGACTCTGCACGGCGGCCGACCGGGAGGGTGTAGGTGTCCGAGATCGGCGCCGTGTCGTTGTGCCGAAACCGGCGCCAGTAGTAGCCCTCCGACTCGGTGTAGAGGGGATTGCCCGTGCTCCCTGAGCGCCCGAAGTAATAGTACTCGTCCTGTTCGATGTGGACCGTGTCGCGGAGGGCCGTCGTCGGGGCCGTCGAGGAGGCGGACGCGCCCTCGTATCGGAGGCCGTCCTCTCCGTTCCAGGTCATCCAGTAGTAGGTCGTGTCGCTGTAGAGGCTTCGGTGGGTGCTGCTCTGCGCCGACGCGTCGTAATTGTAGGCCCAGACCTCGTCCGTGCCCCGGTTCCGCTGCCCAATGAACGTGATTGTATCCGAGGGGTCGAGCGCCCCATCTCCGGTGCCCCCAATCTGGATCGGAATCTCCTCACCGTTTTCGATCAGGCGGATCGTCTCCGGGGAGATGTCGGACAAGGCCGTTCCGTCCGGCAGCGCGTCCTGAAGCGCACCGGCCGTCACGCGATACACCCCGTCGCTCGTGACCCCAATCTTGACGTGCGGGGCCTCGGGATCGTACCACGAAGCGTCATCGCTTCCGGACTGGGCCGAGGCCGGGACGGGGGGCAGGAGCGCCAGTCCGCACACGAGGGCGAGCCAGAACGGAAGGGGACGATCGTTCATAGAAGCAAACAGATGCGTCGGGAGCACAGAAGTCCAGAAGAACGACGCAGGGGGAAGGGGTCAGTCCGGCCGGCCGGTCCGGGCTCGGCGGTAGAATGATCGCATGCGCCGAACGAAAGGTTCCGGTCCGTACTGGTCGAGCACGTAGGCCCGAATGCGGTCCGGGTCGTACGAGGCCCACTGATCCCGCATCGTGCGGAGGGCTTTGGCCAAGGCCTGCGGGTCGTTCGTCGGCACCAGGCAGCCCGTCTCGTCGGTCACGATGTCCTGGGGGCCCCCGCACCGGGTGGCCACTACGGGCAGCCCCGTCGCCATCGCCTCCACGAGTGCCACCCCAAAGGTCTCGTGCCGGCTCGGCAGCACGAAGGTGTGGGCCTCCCATAAGACATCGCGCACAGCGGATCGGTCCACCGTGCCCCGAAAGGTCACCTGCGAATCAACACCGAGCCGACGCGCCTGAGCCCTCAGCGCGTCTCGCCGGGGACCGTCGCCGACCACCACGAGGGAGTTCGTTGTCGATTCCCCGAAGGCGCGTGCGAACGCCGACAGGAGATCCCCCACGTTTTTCCGAGTGTTCAGGCCGGCCACCGTTACAACGCGGAACGGCGGAGGGGACGGGCGCCCGTCGGGCGGGAGGGCAAACAGGGAGGTACGAACGGGGTTGGGGTGCACCGCCACGTCCGCGGATGCGGCGAGGCCGTAGGCGGTGATGGTGTCTTTGAGCACCGAGCTGACGGCCGCAATGCCGTCGGCCTGCCGGACGCCCGTTTCGACGAGGGGCCACCGCCAGGGAAAGATGTCGTCCCGCACGAAGCCGCTGTAGTGCTCGGTAAGGACGTAGGGCACGGCGAAGGCGTCGCGCATCCGGGCCGCGGCGGCGCCGGCCCAGCGGGCGCTGTGGGCGTGGATGACGTCGGGGACGCCGTGCCGGTCGACGTACCGGTGAGCAAGCCGAACCGCGTGCCGAACCCGCAGGCGCACCCCCGGCGGGAATCGCCACCACACGTTCCACCCGTACCGACGAAGGGTGGGAATCCCGTGGTCCGTGGTCCACTCCGTCTGGAAATGTTTTCGCCGGAGGGCGGGCCAGGAAAGGCGGCGCAGGCTCTGCTGCTCGGGATAAATCACCCCGACCTTCAGTCCGGCGTCGTGAAGAAGACGGGCCTGCTCCGCAAAGTAGATGCCCTGCAGCGGCGCCTCGGTGGTCGGGTACCAGGACGGAACCACGAGGACGTGCATGGGGCGGTTGATACGTGAACGTGATGCGTGAGGAGTGATGCGGAGGGCGGCGGCAGGGGGCGGAATGAACGAGAGACGCTCTTTCAGCTCACGCGTCTTTCCTTCACCCGTCACGATTCACATATCACACTTCACGCCTCACAGTTCGACGGAGGAGCGACCGGGCGACGATGTCTCGGCCTGTTCATGGCCGTCGGGACGCGTGTCGAGCAGGAGCTTCCGCAATTGCTCTCGGGACTCGCGCGTGGGGGACGAGACCGACTGGAGCCGCCGAAGATGGGCGTCGAGTTCGTCGCGGGTATACGGCACGGACCCTTCGAGCCCCAAGATGCTCGGGTGATCGGTGGGGTGCACCGTCTCGTCGTCCTCCAGAAGTTGCTCGCTCATTTTCTCCCCGGGGCGCCGCCCTACGTACTCGATCATCGTGTCGGGATCGACGTGCGGATACCAGTGCTTGACGAGGCGCTCGGCCAACCACTGAATGCGGATCGGATCCCCCATTCGGAAGATGTACGTGGGGTAGACGTCGAGAAGGAGGGTTTGGAGGATCAGGCCGCAGGCCTCCTCCGGGCTCATGAAATAGCGCTCCATGTCCGGATGTGTGACGGGGACCGGCTCGCCCTCCGCAAGCTTTTCCTCAAACCGGGGAACCACGCTCCCCTGGGTCCCAAAGACGTTCCCGAAGCGCACCGTTGTGCACTGCGTGGGGGCCTCGGCGGTGCGGCCGTACCACTCCGACAGCTGCTTCGTGGCCCCCATCACGCTGGCGGGATCGACCGCCTTGTCCGTCGAGACGAGCATGAACTGGTCCACCGAATGCTCCTCGCAGAGGCGGAGGAGGTGGACGGTGGCCTTGGTGTTGTTGCGGAAGGCCTCGGCGGGGTGGCGCTCCATCAGCGGGACGTGCTTGTAGGCTGCCGTGTGGAGCACCACGTCGGGCTGATGGCTGGTGAAGAGGTCGTTCATGAGAGACGCATCGCGCACGTCGGCGATACAAAACTCCAGGTCCCCGTCGTACCGCTCCGTGCGCAGCGATTTCTCGAGCCGGTACAGGTTGTGCTCGCTCACGTCCACGAACACGAGCCGAAACGGATCGAGGGAGACGAGCTGGCGGCTCAGCTCCGACCCAATCGACCCGCCCGCCCCAGTCACGAGCACAGTGCGGTCGGAGAGGAAATTGCGCAGGGCCGAGCGGTCGATCTCGACCGGATCGCGGGGCACGAGGTCGTCCAGCCGCAGGGTCGTTGAGGCCATGCCGGAGGCCGGCTCGTCGGGCGAGGTCGACAGGTGCTCCAGCAGGCGGCGCGCCCCCGCCCGGACGCTCAGAATCCCGACCAGGGCCACGAGCCCGAGCACAGCCATCACGCTACGGGGCGGCACGTCGGCGGGGTCGACCGTGTAGGTGAGGGTTACCGAGAGGAACCACGCCCCGATCAGCCACGTCCCCACCCGCATGAACTCCGATAGGTGCATGAGGCGGGGCGACAGGCGATACACGCCGCTTGCCACCAGGGCAGCCCCGTAGACGCCCAGGACGAGGAGGGACGCGATGCCCCATTCTGTGGTGTGGGGCAGAAGCCACTCCTCGAAGCGGATCCGATAGCCGAGGAGGAGGCCGCCGCATAGGACCAGCAGGTCCGGAAGCATGAGCAGCAGGGGTGTCCGCCCACGGAGCCAGGTCCAAAAGGAGGAGTCCTCCGCGTCAGAAAGAGGAGACGTCATGGTTCAGAGGTGGAACGATTGCTGATGCGTCTGGGCGTATGGAAGTGCGGACGTGTGGAGGTGCGGACGTATGGACGTCAGGAGGGATGGACGTGTGAAGGTGTAGAGGACCTACCCCCACTTCCGCTCTCCCACGCACCCACTTCCTCGTTCGCCCACACGCGGTCCACGAGCGTCGCGTATTGGTCCATCATCTCCGTGCGGGCGAATCGCTTCCGCGCCTCCTCACGGGCATTCCGACCGGCGGCAGCCAGGGAGTCGGGCGAGTCGAGCACCGTCCGAAGGCAATTCGCGAGGCGTGTCGGCGACTCGGGCGGGATGTACCATCCGCACGCATGCCGCTCCACAAACCGCTGTGTCCAGCCAGGGTTCGTCACCACGACAGGGGTTCCTGTTGCGAGACTATCAAAAAATTTGCCCGGAGAGTTCGACGCTAGTACGGGCCGGTCGATGAACGAGACGAGCGAGAGGTCGGCGAGTTTGAAGAGGGCGAGCGTCTTGGGGTAGGGGAGGGGCGGGAGCCGCCGAAGGGCTTCGTGCCGGCGGGCGGCCTGCTCCACCGCGGGTTCGTGATGGCCCTGGCCCGCAAGGGCAACGAGGACGTCGGAGCGGTCGGCGGTGAGCCGCCGGGCAGTGTCCAACAAGGTCGGAATCGCGTTAGCCCGACCGAACGAGCCCGCGTAGAGCACGAGGAAGCGGCGGTCCAGGTCAAATCGGTCCTTGATCTCGGCCTGCTCCTCCGAGCCAATCGCATCGACGAGGTCGAAGTCAGGGCCGTACTCCAGGGTCGCCACTGGGGCGGAGGGGGCCCGGATCCGGACGTGCTGCTCCATGTCCGTCGACAGTGTCACAACCTGGGCTGCACTCCGGTACAGGGCCGCTTCGCCCCATCGCAGCAGGCCATGAAGCCCGTAGTTCGGTACTGCCCCCATCTGGACCGGAAAGGCGGGCCACAGGTCGCGCACCTCGAAGAGCCACGGAATGTCTCGCAGTTGGGCCACCGTCGCCGCCGCTGCCGCCGCCGTCAGCGGGGTTGAGGAGCCAAGAATGAGGTCCGGCCGGGGCATTTGGAGCCCGTGCCGAACGGCCCGGACGGCGTACTGCAGGAACGCGGCAAGGCGCCGTGGGGCCGACATGGTGTTGTCGTAGGGCACGTCGAACCGCACGAGGTCGACGCCCGGGGGAGCCCACGGAAAGCGGTGTGCCTGCCGCTTCTCCTCCCACGCCCGGGTCGTAATCACCGTCACGTCATGGTCTCGCCCCAGCCGTTCCACCAGCGCGTACGGACGCGCCGCGGTGGGGCAGTCGGGCGTGTGGTAGTACTGGAGGAAGACGGCGATCTTCACGACGGGGAGGGGATGCGCAGGGTTAGCCTTGGCCGAGGAGATAGGGTCTTGTACGGATTTCAGTAGAAAGTGTCGGCAGAACCAGTAGGATCTGTCTCCTCTGGGCAAGTTCGGGACGCCAAACGTTTGACGTTAAAACGTTGAACGTTCTGGGTTTGCGGAAAATTGCCCACTCTTCGTCTTCCGAATTCGGTTCATTTTCGAGCCGACACGATGAAGTCAAAACGGCATTTTGAGCATCTCGTCCCACCCGTCAGCCTGTTGTGTGTGGGCGTCTGGGCGTTTGGGCGTGGGGCGCTCTGGCGTTGAACGGAGTCGTGCGGGGGGGCATCGGAGGGGGCGATTGCCGTGGGGGACTGGGCGTCAGTACTATCCAACACATCAGGACTCGGAATTACCCAGGTCCTCCGAGGATTCCGCCAGCGCGTCGGCCTCGACGAACCACTCGGTGTACGCCCGGGTCATGCACAGGTCGGCCTCGTAGTCCCCGAGGCCCGGGTCGACGGACTCACCCGCGCCCAACTGCACGATCCATTCCGGATAATGCCCCCCGGCGGCGCGCGCCAGCGGGAAGCCGCCGCCAAACCGGGCGTTAATCTCGGAGAGCGTCGGCTCCGGCGTCGTCAGAAATGCCTGCAGCGTGATGGGGCCCCGGGCCCCGAGGCGGCCCGCCTCGCGGAGCACGGGTCGGAGCCATGACGCGACTTGTTCGTCCGGAAGGGTACGGCCCTGAATCGACTCTCCCGCCATCGTCCGGATGCGCCGTCGCGGGACATAGTGGAGAAGCGTCCCGTCAAAGTCGAACAGCGCGTCGACCGTAATTTCGGGGGCTTCCACCACCTCCTGGACGATCGGCTCATCGGTCGACCCCAGCACACGCAGCACATGGTCGCGGGCCACGCGTCGGGCCGATTTGCTGGCACTTCCGCGCCGGGGCTTCACAAAGACCGGGTCCGGCCACGCGTCGGGATCCGACGACTCAGGCAGCCACGATTCTGGAGTGCGGATTCCGCGTGCCGAAAAGTGCTGCACGGTCGCCCATTTATCCAGCACCACGTCGAGGAGCGACGGGCTGGAGACGAGCGCGTGGCACCCGATGTCGGCAAAAGCCTCACGCGCCGAAGCGAGCGGTCGAAGACCGGGATCGATGAGGGGAACGACGAGATCGATGTCGTGCTCCTGGACGAGGTCGAGGAGGGTTGGAATGTAGGGGTCCTCATCGACGGGCGGAAGGACAACCGTGTCGTCGGCGATCCGGAGCGTGGGGGCCAAAGAATCGAGGTCACCGGCCCAGACGCGCCCCCTCCGCTCGTGCACGCAGTTTTGGAAGTGCTGGAGCAGAGACGTGCGGCGGCCCGCACTCGTGAGCAGTACGTTCATGACGAGGAGGCAGACGTGGAGGCGTCGTC
The DNA here is from genome assembly GCA_964601725.1 of uncultured Salinivenus sp. Lineage (GTDB taxonomy): Bacteria > Bacteroidota > Rhodothermia > Rhodothermales > Salinibacteraceae > Salinibacter. The sequence continues at coordinate 11,014 of CAZRPQ010000039.1, forward strand.
GCGCGGCGAAAACGCAGGATTTCGCCCGTCTTCTCCCCGGACGCCGGTCCCCGAGAGCAGGGGAATTGGGGTGTAAAGGAGAATCCGGAGGTCGAGCAGAAGGCTTCGGTTCCGCACGTACCACACGTCCAGGTCGATCCGCTCGGGCCAC
>CAZRPQ010000040.1:0-11107 GCA_964601725.1 uncultured Salinivenus sp.
CCGCCCTCATGCTCTCCGGGGCGCCGTTCGGCGGTCCCTTTGCTGAGGTGCGCGTAGGCCGCGTGGACGGCGAGTACATCGTGAACCCGACGATGGAGCAGACCGAAGAGAGCGACATCGACCTCGTGGTGGCGGGCAAGGAAGATGCCCTCGTCATGGTGGAGGGCGAGGCCCACGAGATTAGCGAGGAGAGCATGATCGAGGCGCTCGACGAGGCCCACCGGTCGATCCGGCGGCTCTGTCGAGGCCAGCACCGGCTGGTTGAAGAGGCCGGCGAGCCGGAGCCGTTTGAGTGGGAGGCCGACCTCGTGCCGGAGCAGCTCGTCGAACAAATGAAGGAGCAGTACGGGTCGGACGTGGCGGATCACATCCACGGCCCGTACAGCAAGGAAACCTTCCACGGCGGCATCGACGACCTCAAGGACGAAGCCGCCGATGAGGTGCTCGGAGAGGCGGACGAAACGCCGGACGGCTACACCGCTTCCGACATCCGCGACGCGATCGGCGAGGTCGAAAAGGCGGAGATGCGCAAGATGATTGTTGAGGAAGGCAAGCGCATCGACGGCCGCGACCAGACCGACGTGCGGGACCTCTGGATGGAAGTCGGCTACCTTCCGCGCGTGCACGGGTCGGCCATCTTCACTCGGGGCGAGACGCAGGTGCTCGGCTCCGTCACGCTCGGCACCTCTGATGACGTGCAGCCGGTGGACGAGGTCTTTGCCGACACCGACAAGCCGTTCTACCTCCACTACCGCTTCCCGCCCTTCTCCGTGGGCGAGGCCAGCTACCTGCGCGGACCCAAGCGTCGGGAGATTGGCCACAGCATGCTCGCTGAGCGGGCGCTTCGTCCCGTGATTCCGGAGCAGGACGAGTTCCCCTACACCATCCGCATCAACACCGACGTGATGGAGTCGAACGGCTCCTCGTCGATGGCGAGCGTCTGTGCGGGCAGCCTCGCCCTCATGGACGCCGGCGTTCCCATCGAGAAGCCCGTGGCCGGCATCGCCATGGGGCTCGTTCAGCAGGGCGACGAGACGAGCGTGCTCACCGACATCCTCGGCCAGGAGGATCACCTGGGCGACATGGACTTCAAGATCACGGGCACGCGGGACGGCATTACGGCCTGCCAGATGGACATGAAGATCGAAGGCCTCTCCCGCGACGTGATGCTCAAGGCCCTGAAGCAGTCCCGAGAGGCCCGGCACTTCATCCTCGATAGCATGGAGGAGGTCATTTCGGAGCCGCGCCAGGAGCTGTCCGAGCACGCGCCACGCCTCACCAAGCTCACGATCGATCCGGACCGCATCGGCGCCGTCATTGGGCCGGGCGGGAAGGTCGTCAAGAGCGTGCAGGAAGAGACCAACACGGAAATCACCGTGGAAGAGGAAGAGGGCGTCGGCATCGTGACGATCGCGGCGACCAACCAGAACGACGCCGAGGCGGCCATCGAACGTGTCAAGCAGATCGTCGCGGTGCCCGAGGAAGGCGAGGACTACGTCGGCACCGTGAAGGGCATCCGCGACTTCGGCGCGTTTGTCGAGATCATGCCCGAGCAGACGGGGCTCCTTCACGTCTCCGAGATCGACTACGACTACGTCGAAAACGTCGAAGATTATCTCGAGGTAGGCGACAAGGTCAAGGTGCATCTTCTTGAGGTGCACGACGACGGCAAGATGCGCCTCACCCGGAAGCCGTTTGTGGACCAGGACGGAGAGACAGATGGGTAGCCGTCTGCCCTGACCGTCCCGGACCTATCGGGCGAGACCGAGCGATTGGCGAGGGCCTTCCGGCTCTCGCCTTTCGTATAGCCCGGCCATTGATAGAAAACTCGACTGCTTTACGCACAGCCCGACCACGTTTGCATGCGCGTTCTCGTTACGGGGGGAGCCGGATACATCGGGAGCACCGTTGCCCGTCGTCTGGTCGAGACGGAGAATGAGGTGATTGTGCTCGACAATCTGTCGCAGGGGCACCGGGCGGCCGTGCCGGACGAGGCGACCTTCGTCCACGGGGATCTGGAAAACCAGGAGCTGGTCGATCGCGCCCTCGCCGACCATCGCCCGGATGCCATCATGCATTTTGCCTCGCGGACCCTGGTGGGGGAGTCGATGGAGAAGCCGTTCCTCTACCTCGACGACAACGTGCGCTTCGGCATAAATCTGATGCGCGCCGCCGTGAAGCATGGGGTCGAGCGCTTCATCCTTTCCTCGACCGCAAACCTGTTCGGAATGCCCGAGCGCATCCCAATCGACGAGGACGTGACCATCGATCCGGGAAGCCCGTACGGAGAGTCAAAATTCATCCTGGAGCGGACCCTTCACTGGCTCGACGAGATCCATGACCTCCGGTACGCGGCGCTCCGCTACTTCAACGCGGCTGGAGCAGCTGGGCCCGACCAGGGCGAGGACCACGATCCCGAGACGCACCTCATTCCCATCGTCCTCCAGGTGGCCCTCGGCCAGCGCGAGAAGATCGTGATCTTCGGCGACGGCTACGACACTCCCGACGGCACCTGCGTGCGGGACTACATTCACGTCCTCGACCTGGCCCAGGCCCACATCCGTGCCCTGAACGCCCTTGACAACGGGAGCCGGGTGTACAACCTTGGCAATGGGAAGGGCTATAGCGTCCGGGAGGTCATCGACACGGCACGGCGCGTCACCGGGCGCGACATTCCCGCTGAGGTGGGCGATCCCCGCCCCGGAGACCCGGCCGTCCTGATTGCCAGCAGTGACAAGATCCGCGAGGAGCTCGGGTGGACCCCCGAGTACGGCGATCTCGAAGACATCATCGGCGCGGCCTGGGAGTGGCACCGTCGCCACCCCCACGGCTACGACACGAACCCGTAGCGGCGCGTCGACCTATGAAATGCCCGCTGTCGCCCGATCGGGCGGCATGATCACCACCACGCAACGATCCACTGTCCCCAGCCATGTACCGCGTTGAGCTGGAGCAATTCGAGGGTCCCATGGACCTGCTCCTGTTTTTTATCAAGCGGGACGAGATTGACATCTACGACATTCCCATCGCCCGCATCGCGGACGAGTACCTCGCCTACGTCCGGGTGATGGAGGAGATCGACCTCGACGGCGTGGGCGATTTTATCTACATGGCGGCCCTCCTCATCAACATCAAGGCCCGCATGCTCTTGCCCTCGCAGGAGACCGACGAGGAGGGGGAGGCCGTGGACCCGCGGCGTGAGCTCGTCGAGCGGCTCCTCGAGTACGTCCGCTTCAAAGAAGCCGCCGACCAGCTTTCCACCCGGCGGGAGCGCCGCCGAGAGCACTTTGTTCGGGGCGACGCGAGTGACGACCGAGAACGGGTGGAAGAACGCCACGACGTAGAGGTCGACGCCTCTGTCTTTGAGCTGGTCGAGGCGCTGGGGCGCGTCCTGGAGGTGGAGGAGGAAGACGAGGAACCGGTCCATGAGGTGGAGCCCGTAGAGCACACCATTGAGGAACAGCAACGATACGTCCTTCGCCGGCTCGCGCGGGAATCACGGGTGTCGTTCCGAGATCTCATCGGGGGCGAGTCGAGAGGATTCGTCATTGCCACGTTTCTGGCCCTCCTCGAACTGGCTCGCCAGCATTACCTTCGGCTCCATGTGGGAGATGCCGCGTCCGACTTTGCCGTCGAAGCGCGAGAGGAGCAACCCCTCCAGCCGAACGATCCTGCCCGGCAGGACATCGACATTGCACAGCCGCAGGGCGACGGGGCCCTTCAAAATGGCCCAAATCTCTCCGAGTAGACCGCGGTAGTCGCTTCCGCGTCGATCCTCACCGTCCGACGGATCGTCGAATGCAGTAGTTGAGACGGGGATATTTGTATCGGAAGGGAGATTTCTACACCTCACCTCCCTGAGAGCCCGGTCCGGAGTGGAAGCCCCCAGATCCCTCTTCAACAGGGTTTCTCATTCGTCCGGGATCGTCCGAAGGAGGGCTTGGACCAGGAGTGCTCCGAGCACGGCTCCGAGTCCGTAATGAAGAAAATCCCACCCGTCGAACGTGCCTCCAATCAGGGCACGTCCCACGAAGGTCCCCCGCATCGTCTGAAGCACCGGTGGGCTCCAGAGCTGTAAAAACTCCAGCCCGCACGTTCCGAAAAACACCCCGCCAGCCGCCGTCCAGGGGGATAGAGTGGGGGCCAGCAGGAGTACAGCGGCCGTCCAGAAGATGACGTAGAGCACGCCGCCGGCATGCGCGTGGACCCAGTCGGCAGCCGGACCCGCGTAGAACTTCGTGGCGATGCCGAGCGGAATCATCAAGAGCAGGCTCAACACCAACCGTCGTCGGATTTGCGTCCGCATTCGAGGATCGGGCGGGCGAACGGAGTTCTGCGAGAGGGAAATGCCGCGCTGAGAAGGAAGCCGCCGGAAAGGCGGAGTCACCGGAGAAATGACCGGACATCGGTCTCGCTTTTGGACGTTCCTGCGGTCGTCTGGAACCACTTTCGGAAACGGAAAGCGGTGGGGCCGTTCCGCTGTCCGCTCTAGGAACGCTTCTTGCCCATTGAATTTGTGAATTGCTTTTCGATCTGTTTGCAGTTCTTATGTCCCGCCATTTTCTACTTTGTTCCAGCCGGGCTTTTGTTCTGGGCCTGATCGCCTCACTCGTGATCTTCAGCGGACTGGGGTGTGACGTCGGCGGCGGAGGCCCGAGTGAAGTAACCGTCCCCGGCCGGGTGCTGGATGCCTCCTCGAATCCAGTGGAAGGAGCATTGGTCACCTATCGATTTACGGACGAGGAGGGCGAAGAGGTCGAGCGCACCGCCGAGACCGACTCAACGGGACGATTTTCCAAGACCCTTGAGGTCGACCAGACAGTGGAGGTCACCATCACCGCCGCCATGGGCGACGCGAGTGCGAACCGCGTCCGGCAGGTGTCTCCCGACGTGGGTGCGGTAACCGAATTAGAATTTACGCTCAGCCTTGGGGGAGAAGAAGACCGTGAGCCGGGACGGCCCACGGACATCCTCCTGCAGGATCAATCGGAAAGCACAATCCGCGTCCAGGAAAGTGGAGGGACCAGCATCGCCCGTCTAACCTTTCAGGTCGTCGATTCCACCGGCAAGGCCATCGGGATCGATCAGGCCGTCGACGTCGATTTTCGCTTCGGTCAGCAGCCCGGCGACGCGACCCTGACCCCAAACACCGTGACCACGGACGGGCAGGGGCAGGCCACGGTGAACGTCTCCAGCGGGGAGACCGCCGGCGTGGTGCAACTCGTGGCGCAAACGGAAAGGCCCGACGGAACTGAGTTCCAATCCAAGCCGGTGAGCCTCACCATCCACGGAGGGCTTCCTAACAAGTGCCACTTCAGCCTTGGCCCTGAGCAGTTCAACTTCCCGGGACTCACAGAATTTGGGGTCTCGAATCCCATTCGTGTCTTCGTGGGGGATAAGTTCGGCAATCCCGTCGTGCCGGGAACCGCCGTCTACTTCAGTACGAACGCAGGACTGATTGGAGGATCTGCCCAGACCGATGATCAAGGCCGCGGGTCTGTTTCGCTTATCTCATCGGAGCCGCTCCCAGAGGGAGGCGTCGGAACGGTGCGGGCCGAGACCGTCGGGACCGACGACGTGAATACAGTTGTGGATCCGGACAACTGCGCGGATCCAGCGGACACCGGCAACGAGAACACGATCTCTGAGGCCATTCCCGTCGTCTTCTCAGGGCGACCGGAAGTGATCGTGGAGCCGGACTCGGCGGAGCTGGGACGGACCTACGAGCTGACGGTGTGGGACGCGGAAAACAACAATCCCCTTGCTCCTGGCACGACAATTGAGGTTGAAGCGGAGGGCACAAAGGTGAAGGCCGTCGGCAGTACCGAGATCACCCTGGACGATACGGCCCTCTCCGACGAAAACGACGATGGCTTTGGGCAGGAGGACATCGTGAATTTGGAGGAGACGACTTCTTTCACCTTCCGGGTCGTTGAAGATCAAGAACTGGATGAGGAGGGAGACCCCAAAATTGAAACCGTGACCATCAGCGTGGAGGGGCCGAACGGAAGCCTAGAGCTCGTGCTCACCCCCTCGAGTCCCGGTGGAGGGGGGGGCTCCTCGCTACACGCCCTGACGCCAACTCAGGGGGCGACCGTACAACGGACTCCATCGGGCAGCGCGGTTGTCCGCGTTCCGAAAGACAAGTAGCCCGAACAGAGCCTCACCCTACGCCCTCCAAGTTCTGAGGGGGATGTGTGACAACCTTGGATTCCCGTAAAATCAGTCAGGGCAATGATACCGATTGAAGTCGAGCGTCACGAGAGCGTCGTAACCGTGACGACCGACACTAAGAAACGCATGTACGCCGTAGTCCACCTTGCCGTGCCGGCAGGGTTCGACCCGTCGGACTTTCGGCTATCACGGGTCGGGACAAACCGCTGGAAACTTGTCTTCGAGAACGTCGCCACGGCTCATCGCTTCAAGCGTCTCATGGATGAGGCGGCGACCCTCGCTGCACAGAAGGTCCCAGAGTAGGCCCGCTGGTCCCGTGGCGGCTGTACCTCAGGGCCGTCTCGGGTTCGAGACAAGGATCGGACGCAATCTCTGAGACGGTCCGGCCTCACCCAACGACAATGGAGAGAGACAATGGAAGTGGGAATCCCTGGGCCCTTCCGAAGGGCCACGCAAAGCCCCTCTTTCCGTCAGTCCGGGGTCTGCACGGGAGCGATCTCAAGCAGTTCGGCACTTACGCGGCCCACGTCTGCCTCCGTCATTGCAATACAACGGAGCTCGGGGTTCGTAGGACGCTGGTGACCCTCTCCGTCTTTGGAGGCTCCCGTATCGATGAGGGGCTCCACGTCCGCGCGGTCCATCGCGTCCAACAGCTCGGAGCTCGTCGTCTCCAGGGCGTCGGCCCAATCGACGAGTCGCCCTGTGATGATGCCGGACTGGGACGTGAGCTCTCCACTTCGCGTATGAGGTTGGACCTTCTGGCTTCTTGCGGAACGGGACCTCATGGATGAGCAGATTCGTCAAAGGAAGGACGAAACAGCAAGTTGAACGGGCAACGAGGAGACGCAATCGACAGCTGAACTCTCGCTGTGAAAAGGATAACGTTTCCTAATGCCACCCATAAGGTATCGAACTAAGGCCTCCCGAGTTTCTCTATGTACTGACTGTGAAGATCCGGCGGTTGATAGGTTGAGGCGTGTCCCGAAGGAAGCGGAGGAGAGAACCTACAGATACAAAAAGTAGAGCATGGACGTGGTTACTGTCACAAAGAGGAGCGTAAGAACGCTCCCCGCGCGCAGATAGTCTGGAACCCGGTACCCGCCGGGAGTCATGAGGAGAGCATTGACGTGGTGGGTGGGAAGAATGAACGAGTTTGCGGCACAAAGCCCTACCTGCAGGACCAGCACCTGTGAGGTAAGGCCCCCGGTCCCCGCCATCTGGAGTACGAGGGGAACCATGAGCACAGTTGCAGCAACGTTCGACATGATCAGTGAGAAGAAGGTCATCAAAATGCCCAGGACAAACAGGATCAGAAAAGGGTGGACGCCCTGCACGACGCCTACCAAGGTTTCCGCAATAATCGACGCAGCCCCGGACTCCTCCATGGCGATCCCGATGGGAATCAAGCCCGAAATTAGAAACACGACTTTCCACTCGATTGAGCGGTAGGCTTCCTCGATGGTTAGCACACCTCCCAAAATCATGGCCACCGCCCCGGTGAGGAAGCCGATGGAGATTGGAAGATCGAGGAAAAGAACCAGCCCAATTGCCCCTGCGAAGGTAGCCACTGCGAGCCAGGCCTTTTCGGGTTGTTTGAGGTCGTACTCCAGGGGAGTGACCGCGATAAAGTCCTCGCTCTCCTTGAAGAACTGAAGGCTTTCCCACTTTGCGTGCAGCACCATCGTGTCACCGGCCTGAATGACCCGGTCCGCCAACCCTTCCTCGATCACTTCGCTTCCACTGAAGAAGAGCACCACCTGAGCATTGTATGTTTCCCGGAGGGGAACCTCCCCAAAGGATTTCCCCACGAGACTTGACCGGGCTGGAATGACCACCTCAAGGTAGCCGCCGCTCGAGCCGACATCTGTTTTCTCCTCTTCCTCTGTGAGTTCGAGGCGGTGGGCACTCCTGAAGTCCTGGATGTCCTCTTCCCGCCCCTGGACGATAATGTACTGTCCCTCCCGGAACCGGACCTGTTCCCAGATGTCGTAGTCCGATCGTTCGTCGTCGTAGACCTCAAGCAGATTGACATTGTACTGGGCGCCCATCTGCGATTCCTCGGCGGACTTCCCAATCAGGGAGCTCCCTGCAGGAATTCGAAAGGTGTAAATGGTATCGGAAAGTCCCCAGACGTTGAGCAACTTTTGACCGGGACTTATGCTCGTGCTTTCTTCGCGGTTGGAGGGCAGGAGATAGGGGCCGAACAGAGAAAAATAGCCGACCCCGACCGCCAAGAGGACGAGTCCGATAGGAAGCACGCTAAAGAGGCCGAACGACTGAATTCCGCGGGCCGTCAGCAGGTCATTGAGGACGATGAGGGAGCTCGTCCCCACCATGGTAAGGGTACCCCCGAGTAGCGCCGCGAAGCCCATGGGCATAAGGAGGCTGGAGATGGAGATCTTTTCCCGCTTCGATATTCCCGTCATGACGGGGAGGAAGAGAGCGGCGGCCCCGAGGTTCTGCATCAGCCCCGACATGAGCCCGACGGTTACTGAGACGGTGGAAATGATTCGACGGCGGCCCGTCCCCGCCACTTGAAGAATGAAGTTGGCGATTTTCTCGGTGATTCCCGACTTGTATAAACCCCGGCCCATGATCATGACTGCGATAATGGCCAGCACGGCGTTGCTCGAAAAGCCCGACCGGGCTTGCTGAGGCGTGATGCTCCCAACCCAGGTCAGCGACAGCATTGCAAGAATGGCCACCACATCGATCCGAAACACCTCCGTTACAATTAGGATCACAGTGACACCAAGAACTGCAAGAACGATCAATAGTTGGGGGTCCATTGCGATGATCGGAGGCAAAATGGTAAGTCGGGGTATAATTACGAGGAATACTGCTACTCACGGACCGAGGGATTTGGTTTGCCGCAGAGCCTCAAACTCGGGAGGGAGGCCAAGAATACTGTACGGATTTCGAATTGGGGATCCAGCGTGCTCCCTTGTATCCCGAGGGATTTGGATCTCCGACGTCGCGTAAAATTTTTCGTCCGGATCAGTGGACCGTCTCAGAAAATCACTTGGAGAATGGAAAACTGGCCCGTGCATTCGTAGATTGGCACACGTCGGGGTTTCTCTTTCCCCAACCGAAGTCGAAACCTTCGTGCCCTGAAGAGAGGGAGGGCCGAGAGCGTTCGAGGGAGCATCCATAGCTTTTGCCGGGATCGGCAATACATCGGAAGGGGGGGAGCGATCACTGCGTTTGACTGAACGAACTCTGCAGACCCGAGGTATGCGAGCCGTTGTCTACGACGACTTTGGGGCTGAGCCTCAGGTGCGGGAGGTTCCTACGCCCACGCCGCCGGACCGGGGCGTCGTGGTTGACGTGCAGGCCAGTGGACTTTGCCGGAGCGACTGGCACGGATGGAAGGGCCACGACGATCTGATCGACCCGCCGCACGTGCCGGGGCACGAGCTGGCGGGCGTCGTTGCTGAGGTGGGGACAGACGTTGAGCAATGGCGTCCCGGAGACCGAGTGACAGTCCCCTTCGTTGAGGGCTGTGGCCGGTGTGCCCAGTGCGAAGCGGGCCACCCGCAGGTGTGTCCGAATCAGTTCCAACCCGGGTTTACGGCCTGGGGCTCCTTCGCCGAGCAGGTCGCCATTGACTATGCCGACGCCAATCTCGTTCAACTGCCAGGGGACATCGATGCCGTGACGGCTGCGAGTCTTGGATGTCGGTTCGGGACCGCCTTTCGGGCCGTCGTGGATCAGGGAGACGTGTCGGCCGGGGACTGGGTCGCCGTGCACGGGTGCGGGGGCGTCGGACTCTCGGCGGTCATGATTGCGAAAGCCGCTGGTGCGGAAGTGGTTGCCGTCGATGTGCTCGAGGGCGCGCTCGACCTTGCTCTGGAAGTGGGCGCTACACACGCCGTCCACGCGGAAGAGGAAGACGATGTCGTAGGTGTGGTCCAACGCTTAACGGGCAGTGGCGCTCACGTGTCGATCGATGCAGTGGGACGCTCAGAGACGTGCTTCAACTCCGTCGCCTGTCTTCGGAAACGAGGCCGACACGTCCAGGTCGGGTTGATGGCCGGCGAGCACCGCCACGCGGATCTTCCTCTCGATCGGGTGGTGGCGGACGAACTGGAGCTCCGAGGGACGCACGGGATCCCTTCGCATCGGTATCCGGCGTTGCTGGAAATGGTGCGTGCCCAATCGCTGGACCCAGGAAAGCTCGTCCACCAAACCATTCCTCTTGAAGACGCTAGCGAGGCCCTCACTCAGATAGGAACCTCCCCCAATCCCGGCATTCAGGTCATAGATTCCTTTTCGTAGAGCCCGGACCGGTCATTGGCCGACGAACAGACGCCAGTGGCAGCTTCGAGCCTGTATCAGGGACCCCGATTCCGGGGAGCGGTCTCGGGAAGGGCTTGTGCGCCCGCCAAGGATCCCGATCCTCTGCGCCCCCCAACGACACCGGTCTGTCCACATGCGTCTGGGGCCAGAAATGGGGACGGTCCCGCAGCACTTTCATGGGCAGAACGAGGGGACGCCTTACGATGTAGGACCCGTACGTCTGCGACCAGTGCGTGCTTGGTCGGAGTTGGAAAGCCAGTGAAGTCAGCCCGAATCCGGAACCCTGCCTTGTGGCGGAGGTTTCTTCGGACTGAACGATGAAAAAAAGCAGCCCCCTCAGGAGTTTGGCTTCCTCAGGGAAACGCCACAGAGTGTCTCAGGGGCGACGGAAATCGTCAGAGTACGTCTCGGAGGTTATTCCGACCGTTTCTGCACGATCCCTGCTTGAATCCTCTGATCCGCGAGAGTGTGACGCGGGGCAGGTCTGCGATTCTCGCCCCTCTTTGGTGACAATGGCAAGTGCCTCCGCCGGAGGTCCTCATTCTCATCATCTATTCGACCCCAACTCGACACCCTCACGACCGCCATGGCCAAGGAAGAGTTTGAGCGAGAGAAGCCGCATGTAAACGTAGGA
>CAZRPQ010000041.1:0-10948 GCA_964601725.1 uncultured Salinivenus sp.
ATGCGCATCTGTGATTGAGTTCACCCAATTCCTTTTCACCCACAAGCATCCCGGTTTTATGCAATATCGTCACCTCGGCTCGTCCGGTCTCAAAGTCTCTGCGCTCTCGTACGGATCCTGGGTCACCTTCGGGGACCAAGTGGACACGGAGCGGGCGGCCGAATGCATGCAAATCGCCTACGACCACGGCGTCAACTTCTTCGACAACGCCGAGGCCTACTCGGGCGGTCAGTCCGAGCGGATGATGGGGCAGATCATTCGGGAGAACGAGTGGGATCGCTCCGACCTGGTCGTCTCCACGAAGATTTTTTGGGGCGGCGACGGGCCGAACGATCGGGGACTTTCTCGCAAACACGTGGTGGAGGGCACAACGGCGGCCCTGGAGCGACTCCAGATGGAGTACGTCGACCTCGTATTCTGCCACCGACCGGACCCCGAAACGCCCATTGAGGAGACGGTCCGCGCCATGAGCTATCTCGTGGACCACGGGTACGCATTCTACTGGGGCACCAGCGAGTGGAGTGCCGAGCAAATTCGCCACGCCCACGCGGTGGCCCGCCGCGAGCATCTGGTGCCCCCCACCATGGAGCAGCCGCAGTACAACATGTTTCACCGGAAGCGGGTGGAGCGCGAGTACGCTCCGCTCTACGACGACATTGGACTGGGCACCACGATCTGGAGCCCGCTCGCCAGCGGCCTCCTCACCGGCAAGTACAACGAGGGAATCCCGGAGGACAGCCGCCTCGCCACGGAAGGGTACGAGTGGCTGCAAGATGAGGTACTCGTCGAGGAGCGCATCGAGAAGGTCAGACAGTTGTCGGAGGTCGCCGATGATCTGGACTGCACGACGGCCCAGCTGGCCCTGGCCTGGTGCCTGCTCAACGACGACGTGAGCACCGTCATCACGGGGGCGTCGAAGCCGCATCAGGTCGAGGAGAACATGCAGGCCCTCGACGTGGTCGAGCGCATCGATGCGGACGCGGAGGCCCGCCTCGAATCGATTCTCGAAAACAAGCCCGAGGCTCCGCCCAACTTCCGCAACCAGTAGCTCCGCCGGATCTAGACCGCTCGACGGGTCCCCTGCTCGACGCTCAGGAACTCGACGCGACCCCCCAGGCCTGCCCGTCCGCCCGCACGGAAAGCGGATCGTCGAAAAATTGACCGATGTCGATCATGGAACGAGGACGCTCCTCAAAGTGCCAGTCCCCACTTCTGCCGAGCAAATCCGTCACGACCTCCCGGACGAAGGGTCCGAGTTAGAGGGAAGGGGCCTCTTCGACGTCGGAAAACGCACCCTCAACCTTCAGCTGGTAGGATGCTCCGGCCCGATCGAGTTCCGGGGGCGGGCAGGCAAGCATGTAGGCGGCTTCCGCTTCGAGCACCGCAACGGTGAGCACAATGGGAATTCCGTACTCCTCCAAACGACTAAACTGATTCGACAGAAACTGGTCGCTAAACCGCGCCCGGACCTGTGCGTCCTGCCCCTCGACGACGAGATGCCCCGTGGTGAAGCCGTGGAGGGGCCGAAGCGCCCCGTCCCGGTCGCGCCGTCGCCACTGCACGTCGGTGAGAAGATATTCGCCGTCGGGGAGCTCAGTCATGGAAATCCTTGGTGGATGTACAGTCTAAACGAACGATCTTCGACCGAGGGGGGCAAAGCGCGTCGCGCCGTCTCGACGGCACCGCTGCGTTTCCGTCCCCACGGGGACCGATCGGATGCTCCTACGACCGGACTTTTTGGAAGTTGCGTCCAGAAGGGGAGGAACGTGCTCAGCCCGTCGCTCGGGAGTTGTTATTTTCCCCGCCCCACCCCGATACTGTGTCTCTGATTCGCCGCCCAAAAAGCCCGCAGTCCTGTGCTTGGCGACCTCGGTCCCTGGTTTGAGCACTTATCACCGATTGCTCAGTCGCTGCTGGCCGGCAGCTTCACCTGGCTCGTGACGGCCCTCGGGGCCTCAATTGTCTTTGTCACCCGACGCGTCAACCAGCGGCTGCTCGATGCGATGATGGGGTTTGCGGCCGGCGTGATGATTGCCGCCAGCTTTTGGTCCCTGCTCGCCCCGTCGATCGACATGGCCGAAGCGCAGGGCGTCACCATTTGGGTGCCGCCCACCCTCGGCTTTTTGCTTGGGGGCGTGTTTCTGCGCCTCTCCGATGCCGTGCTGCCGCACCTACACCCGGGGGCTCAGCTCACCGAGGCCGAAGGCATCTCGACCTCCTGGCGCCGGGCAACCCTTCTGGTGCTCGCGATCACGCTGCACAACATTCCGGAAGGACTGGCGGTCGGGGTCTCCTTTGGCGCCGCCGCCATCGAACTCGAGGTGGCAACCGGGGCCACCCTCGCCGGGGCGATCGCCCTGGCGGTCGGGATCGGGCTTCAGAACTTTCCGGAAGGCATTGCCGTGGCGATGCCACTTCGCGGCGAAGGGATCTCGGCCCCCAAGAGCTTCTGGTACGGGCAACTGTCCGGGATCGTCGAACCCATCTCGGCCGGGATCGGAGCGCTGGCGGTACTGAGTGTCCGTCCTCTCCTGCCCTACGCCCTCGCCTTTGCCGCGGGGGCCATGATCTACGTGGTGGTCGAGGAGCTCATCCCCGAATCGCAACGCCACGACAATACGGATCTCGCCACGCTGGGGGTCATGGGAGGGTTCGCCGTCATGATGGTTCTGGACGTGGCCCTGGGGTAACCCCGTTTGAGTGGATCGTGTCGGCTCGAGCGTCACCCGAACCCGGCAGACGGAGAGACGTCAATTTTTCTCGTGCCCCCAGAACGGCCAACCAGCTGACGTTGCAACGGTTGGTAGTATTTCAAGTCTGTGAGCTGGCATCTTCGAGGTGCGCCCATCTCGGGAAAGACGACCTATCCCGACGGCTGCCGGGACGGACGGCCGTTTCTCGGCGTTCATCGCCGGTCCGCCGTCCGCGGTCGTCGCACGTCAAGGCAGCCACGTCTGCGGTCAGCTCACAGTGTTGAAGTGCGACCCAACGTTTAGCGCCCCGAGCTTGCCGAAGGGGAGACAGGCCCTAGCGGTTCGCTCCTCGTCTCGGCAGGACCTCCCCATCCGGCGTAATGCGTTCGTCCTTGTCTGGCTTTTGGGTCGGGAAGCGGCCGATGGGCACGTCCGGGTTCCGGTCCTTCGGCACATAGTGCACGTGGTCACCGTGTGGAACTTTTTCGAATCGCTGGCCCCGGTACGGATTAATCACCTCCCACATCAGCACCCCAAAGAACACCAGGAGGAGGCCCCCCGCCACCCATCTGCGCCAGGACCGCGTAGGGATCGCTTCGTCGGACGAGGAGGAACCAGTCATGAGCAAAAGAAAGCAAGAAACCTGATTCGAAGATCGGGACGAAGATGCAGTGCCCTCTTTACTCTAACCGAGGAAGGGTAATGCCTTCCTGGTGCTGGTATTTTCCTTCCTTCTCGCCATACGATACCTCCGGCGTCTCCCCCTGAAGAAAGACGACCTGAGCGATGCCTTCCTTGGCGTACACCTTTGCGGGAAGGGGCGTGCCGTTCCCGATCTCGATGGTGACGTGGCCCTCCCATCCCGGCTCCAGCGGCGTCACGTTCACGATGATGCCGGAGCGGGCGTAGGTGGACTTTCCCAGCACGAGCCCCAGGGTGTCGGGCGGCATGCGAAAGTATTCGATCGACCGGCCGAGCATGTAGGAGTTGGGGGGAATCAGGATGTGATCGTCGACGTCGTACTCGACCAGGGCCCGCTCATCGATTCGCTTCGGGTCCACCACGCTGTTGTAGATGTTCGGCGTGAAGACCCGAAATTCCCCCGCCACGCGCATGTCGTAGCCAAAGGAACTGAGCCCGTAGCTGACGACGTCCTCTCGGACTTGCCCGTCGATAAACGGTTCGATCATGTCCTGCTCGGTCGCCAGGGTTCGGATGCGATGGTCGGGAAGAATCATAGACAGAAAGGGTAAAGGAGCGTCAGAAAGAAGAATCGGCGTGTACAGAAGCTGCCACGAACCCGGATCGAACGTCAACTCCGTCGTCGGGGCGGAGGCACTCTTACAAAGAGGAGGATCCAGGGCTGGAGATCTCTCGTCCATTCGCCAGGATGCGTTGCGCTTCGCGGCCGTAATTGAAAACGAGATCGGCCGCGGACATTCCGCGTTCGAACCCGTCGAAGTTCTGACGGTACGTTGGATGCTCGTATTCGATGGTTTGCACCTCAGCCCCCCTCGGCGCCGGAGACGAAGGGGCCTCTTCCGGCACCGCAAGCACGTCCGCGTCCGTTGCCCGTACCACCCCTTCAAGAGTGTCGGGCGCCCCCTCGAGCTCAGAGGCCCGCGTGACGGACGTACGGAGCCCGAACAGCTCCACCAGGAGTTCCACCGAGCGGCAGGTGCAGGAGCTAAGGTGCTCCCAGGAGCGCTCGAAGAATGGCCGAAACGATCTCTCAAAAAATTCGAAATACATCGTCGAACAGTAATTGTAGAAGAAGGACCGCCAGTGCTTCTCCTGCCAACGTCCCTTCGTCTTAATCTCCACGTCACGGATGGGCGCCCCGTCGCGGTTTCCGAAGACCGGAACCGTGATCCAGTGCCACCCCTGCGGACTCCGGAGTTTGCTACGGTTCTGGAACGATTGATGGCGATACGGGAACGTGTTGGCAAGAATGAAGTGATCCACGTGCTGAAGAAGAGACACGTACCTCAGGCGGGGAAAGTATTCTGGCGGCCGGACGGCAATCATGTGCCTGGTCCCCTTTCTTGAACTAGGACTGATCTTCAACTCCGTTCCATCGCCGTGGGCGATGGTCCCTGTTCACTGAGGGCTTTCGCCAACGGAGTACTCCACTCCGGGCCTGGACGGCTCAGATTGCTTCGTATCCGCCGAACCGACGACCGTTCACACGCCGCTTCCCTCGACCTCCTTCGAGCCTCTGGGGGACCTCGGGACCCCTTGGACACCACCGGAGCCACCTGTCCCTCGCACTCCCACAGATCCTCCATCCACCGCTTCATGTCGACCTCAGATCCCTCCCGGCCAACACTGGAGGGCAACTACAACCTCCTGTTCCAATTTGCCCTTTGGCTCTTCGTGGGGGCCATTTCGTTTAGTGTCGCAGGGATGTTACTCCTCCGCCTCGTCCCCTCCACGATGTCTTTCTTCGGGCCCATGTACACGAAGCTCGTGAAGACGCCCACGTGGACGTTTATGGTCATGCTCGCGCTCCTTCCGCTTCTGATGTACGGTCCCCTTCTGGGCTGGAAGCGGATCGGGTACATGGCCGTGTGGGGATGCCTCGTGGGCGGGGCAAGCGAGCTGATCGGCACGTCGGGCCTGCTCACGGTGGGAGGCATTCAGCTCCCGTTCGGCGAATACCAGTATACGCAGTGGCTGGGCCCGAAGATTGCCAACCACGTGCCGTACTTCATTCCACCCTCGTGGTTCGCAATGTCGATCATTTCCCTGGACCTGGCGCGCCGGGTCACGGATCGCCGGGGACCGTCCCTGCTCCTCGCCACCCTCTTTATGGTGCTGTGGGACGTGTCGCTCGACCCGGCCATGAACCAGGCCTTTCCATTTTGGCAATATGGAGTTGACGGGTTTTATTTTGGGATGCCCCTTTCCAACTGGGCCGGATGGGCCGCCGTGACGTTCGTGATTGTGCTCGGCTATGAGTATATTAGGGGCGACCACCCCATCGAAAACGAGTGGGCCCCGTGGGTCTATGCCCTGAACTGCATCTTCCCTCTCTCGATTTGCCTCCTCCGAGACGTGTACGTGGCCGCTCTGATCGGGAGCCTGGCGGCGCTGCTTCCCTTCCTGTTGCTTTGGATGGCGAATCCTGGCCACTTGAAGCGCGCCGTATCACTTCTGCGTGCGTAGCTTCATCTGTTCTCGCCCCGCCGCTCTGGACGAACGCCCTCATGCCTTCCCTCTCCCTCGACACCCGCACCGACGAAGACCAGTGGATCTGGGAGTCATTCCGGTACCACTCCCGGACGTTTTCACTGGCGGCCTACCTCCTGCCCCGGTCCGTGCAGATGTCGGTTGCCACCCTCTACCTCTACTGTCGCCGCGTCGACTCCATTGCCGACCAGCGTGTGCTTGAGGTGGGACGGGGCCGGGCCCTTGAGGAAGTGAAACAAGTCCGAGACCGGCTGGACGACACCCTCGCAGGACACCCCCCCGACAACACGCTCCTCTGGCGCCGTCTTGCCGAGGTGGACGAGCATAGCTCTCTCCCTCGAGAACCGCTGTACGAGCTGATTGAGGGGGCCATCTGGGACCTGGAGGACCGCTCCATCGAGACGAAAGAAGACCTGATCGAATACTCGAACCTGGTCGGGGGCAGTGTCGGGGCCATGATGCTTCCCTTTCTGGCCCCCTCCGACCGGCACGAGCCGCTGGAATCGGCCGCCCGGCGCCTGGGCATCGCCATGCAAATCACAAACATTGTGCGGGACGTCGGGGAGGACATCGACGAACTCGACCGGGTCTATCTTCCCCACCAATGGCTCGAAGCGCACGATGTGTCCGTGGACGCCCTGGAGAACGCCCACATCTCGAATGGCTACCCGGAACTCCTGGAACGAGCGATGGAGACCGCCGAGCACTTCTACCGGGAGAGTTTCGATGGTGTGGAATCGCTTCCATTTCGCTCCCGGCACAGCATCCGGGCCGCCGCGCGGATGTACCGAGAAATCATGAACGAGGTGCGGGCCAACGACTACGACAACTTGAGCCAGCGTGCGTACGTGTCGATGCGGCGCAAGCTGTCCCTGATCCTGTACGACGGCTACGACCGTCGGAAGCGCCAGTGGTTCGAGCCGGCGTGAGCGTTCACCCCCTTTCTATCCGCTTCTTTCGTTCTCGCTCCTCATGCGACGGCTCGTCGAGGCCCTTCTTCGCTTTGATCTCTACAGGGCCTTCCGGCGCGTGTGTTGGGTGGGAAACTGGCCGCCGGCCCTGCCCGACGGGCCCGTCATCGCCTATGCCAATCACCATCATTTTTACGACGGGCATTTGGCCTGGCTGCTCTTTCGGGCCCGGCTGGAGCGCTCGCCCACGCTGTGGATGGCCGAATGGGATCGGTTCCCCTTTTTCGGCGCCGTGGGTGCCCAGCCGTTCCCCCCGGAGGACGCGTCCCGGCGTGCCGCTACAATCCGCCGCACGGCGCGTCGCTTTCGGGCTCAGCCCCGCACGGTCCTCGTGTACTACCCCGAGGGAACCCTGCACGCGCCCGACGAGGGCATCCAGACCTTTGATGCCTCGGCCGTCGACCGGCTCGCACGCTTGTACCCGGAGGCCACGTGGTGGCCGTATGCCGTGCACGTGACATGGTGGAACGAAGCCCGCCCCACGGCGCTGCTTGCCGGTGGATCGGCCCACGAGGCCGACGGCCAGGAACGATCTCGCCTCCGGCGCCTCTGGCACGACCTCCAGGCCCCCACCGACCGCCCAACCCGAACCCTCCTGCACGGCTCTCGCAACCTGGAAGAATGGTGGAACTTCTCGTTCGCCTCTTCTCTCTTTGAGCGCTACCTCGAATCTCGGTCATGGTTCTCCTCGTCCTCCTCGCCACGATGACCACTCCCTTCGCCCAGGCCACACAGGTGGCCTACGCGCAGCAGGACGCAGAGCAGCTCCGTGATCTGCTCGAGCGCGCCACGTCCCGCTCCGACAGTCTCCTGGTTCGGTACCGACTGTATCCCCTTACCGAAGACGAAGCCGTCCTGCAGGGCATTCCATCCTCTCTCTCCGACGGAACACCCCGAGAGTACGCCCTCCTCTCGGGGCTTTGGGCGTACCGGGCCGGCGAAGCGTCCCTCCTTTCGGCCATACGGTACGGACGGCGATCGACGAACTTGCTCGAGGACGCGAAAGCCAAGGCCCCGCGGGCCCCGTTTGTGCTCCTCGTGGAAGGACAATCCCTGCTCTTCCGTCCCTCCATCGCGGGACGGGATCCGGAGGCGGCCGCTCAGCGGTTTGCCCGGCTGGCCGAGGTCGTAGACGAGGACGGGACCGCAGGAATCTCTCAGGCGGAGGCACAAGTCTGGCGGTGCCTGGCCCTGGAGGAAGCCAGTCAGCCGGAAAAGGCGACCGCGCTCCGCCGTCGCATGCAAGAGCAAGAGTTGCCTCCCCTGTACCAGCAGTTTCTGCAGTCGCCCCCCGACCTGTGACGGTCCGGCCTCTCGCTGTCTCGTCTTGCCGATCCGCCCCGTGACGATCGAGTTTATACGCCTCCTCCTCATTCCGCCCCTCGCGCTGGCCCACGCGGCGTTCTGGGGAATCCTCCTGAGCAACCTGGCCTACCTGCGGCGCCAGCAGCCGTCTATCCCCGATCCCCTGCCTACCCTCTCAATTTGTATCCCGGCCCGCAATGAAGCCGACAACCTGCGGCGGCTCTTGCCGAGTCTCCGCGCTCAGGACTATCCGGACCTCGAAATTCTGATCTGGGACGACGGGTCTGAAGACGAGACCTGGACGGTCCTGGAGTCCGCGGACAACCCGCGGCTCACCCCGCTCCGGGGCGCGGACCCGCCCGCCGACTGGGTCGGCAAGGTCCATGCTCTCTACCAGTGCACGCGCCGGGCGTCCGGCGACTGCTACCTCTTCCTCGACGCCGATGCCGAACTCCGCCGCCCCGACGCCCTCCGGCGGCTCGTGGCCCGGCACGCCGGCGCGCCCACGAGCGTCTCGTCGGGCTTTCCGCACCTGAAAGGCGCCGCCCTCCTCCTCGTGAGCCTCGTGCCCCATGCCCTCCTCCGCAGCCTCCCCTGGCCCCTGGTGGCCCGCACCCGCACTCCCACGCTCAGCGCCCTCAACGGGCAGTGCTGGCTGATCGACAGTGCCGTGTATCACGCCCACGAGCCGCACGCAGCGGTCAAAGACGAGGTGCTGGAAGACGTCGCGATCGGCCGCTTCTTGAAGCAACAGGGCTACGCGCCCACCCTTCTGGACGTGCAGGATTTGATTGCCGTGTACATGTACGATGGGCACCGAGAGGCCTGGCGTGGATTCCGGAAAAACGCGTATCTCCTCCTGGGCGGAACCGTCCCCCGCTTCCTCCTGATGTACGGCGGCTTCGTCCTGACCTGGTTGGTGGCCCCCCTACTCTCCCTCTGGTTTCTGGTCTCTCTCTACGGGCTCAAACTCGTCACCGACCGAGCCAGTGGGATGCCTGTGTACGTGAGCCTGCTGGCGCCGGTCTCGTACCTGCTCGGCCTCATCCTGCAGCTGGATTCGGCCGTCCATCACTGGGTGGACCGCGTGACCTGGAAAGGGCGCTCGGTCCCTAGTTCCTCCCGTACTGCGCCGTCCCCGACGGACGTGAAGGCCGGCTCCCCCGACCTCGACGGGTAGACAGGGGCCATTCTGATCGTTACGTTTCCGAAAGCGGCCGGTCTTTTTCTCATTGCTTCCCTCCAGCCATGCGCTTGGGCCTAATTTTGTCATTGTTCCTCGCCATCCTGGCGGTCATCCTTGCCCTTCAGAATCCTCAGAACATGGACGTCACCCTCCTCTTCTTCCAGACGAGGGGGTCAAAGGCGCTCGTCCTCATCTTGACCTTCGGCTTTGGCGTAGTCGTCGGGCTCCTCAGCATGCTGCCCAAACAGTTGCGAACCCGGCGAAAGCTCAAGAAGCTGCAAAAGCAACAGAGCTCCGGCTCGGGGCCCAGCTCCTCCCCCACGCCCCCGGAGTCGTCGGGCTCCTCTGGGACCGGTGGAACGGGACGTACGACGGGGGAGTGAATAGACGAACTGCCCGGTTCTGATCGTTTCCCGATTTCTCTCGTCCCGTGCTTCGTCGTCCGCCGCCGCTCCTGCCAGGTGCCCCTGTCGCGGTCGTGGCTCCGGCCAGCGCGCCCCGCACGCAGTCGACCTACGAAGACGGGCTGGCCCGCTTGAAGGAGACGTACGAGGTACGACGTGCGTGGACCCCGGGCGCGGAGCGTGGGTATTTGGCGGCCCCCGACCGGGAACGCGTCGCCTCTCTACACCGGGCTCTCGAGGACCCTGAGATTCGGGCAGTTGTCTGCGTGCGCGGGGGATACGGATGCCTTCGGATTCTTCCCCGGATCGACTGGGCCCTCGCCCGCCAGCACCCGACCCTGCTCGTCGGCTACAGTGACGTCACGGTCCTCCACCTCGCGCTTTACGCGAAGGCCCGCTGGCCGGGCCTGTCCGGCCCGGTCGTCACCGAATGGCCCAGCGTGGACGAGGCCACCCGGGGCTCGTTTCGGGCCTGGAGCCAGGGCCGCACGGCCGACTTTGTGGCCGACTTCGATGCCTCCCTCACCCCCCTGGCGCCCGGGACCGCCGCCGGCCCTCTCCTGGGCGGAAACCTGTCGGTGCTCACGCGGCTGGTGGGGACGCGCTTCGCCCCAGACTTCGAGGACGCCATTCTCGTTCTCGAAGAGGTGGCAGAGGCCCCGTACCGGGTGGACCGGATGCTCGCTCACCTGGAACACGCTGGGGTGCTCGACGCCGTGGCCGGGGTCATTCTTGGGGACTTTACGACCGGCGACCTCGACCCTGACAAACCGACCCTTTCGCTGAGTGACGTGTTCACGGACTACCTGACGTCCCGCTCCTACCCGGTCGTGAAAGGCCTTCCGTATGGACACTGTCTGCCCCGATGCTCTCTTCCGATCGGCGTCCCCGTACAGCTCCGGGCGACCGCAGAGGACGCCTCTATCAAGGCGGAGGCGCCGATGGTCGCCCGGTTGTGAGGTTATGAGATTATCCGCCGGACATGCGAGTTCGCAGGACTAAGTAAACACGCAAAAGAACCTTAACAATGAGTCATTCCGAGCGGAGCGAAGCGGAGTCGAGGAATCTTTTTGACCGTTGGCGGAAGCCATGTTTCGTCCCACAGTTCTCCAAATTAGGCGTTCTTGCCAGATTTAGGAAGATTCTTCGACTCGCTCCTCCCTTCGGTCGTCGGTCGCTCAGAATGACCCTCGAATA
>CAZRPQ010000042.1:0-10912 GCA_964601725.1 uncultured Salinivenus sp.
AACGGCTCCTGCATGGAGGCCGACTGGTCGAGCAGAAAGAGCACCGCGGTGGGCTGCTGGCGGCTAATCTCGGCGGAGTAGGGCATGCACGCACAGGGCTGGGCAGCGACAAACGACAGCTCAGAAGTGGCATCCGCCGGACCCGTCGACGTTCCGGGCGCGCTGTAAAAAACCGGGGAGACGCGGCGCTCGCTCAGTCGAGATCGTCCAGAAGTTCCTGCGCCTCTTCTTTGTACTTCGGGTCGAAGGGATCGGTGCTGGGCATGTCGAGGGCCGTCTGCAGCTCGCGGCGGGCCGCCTCGGACCGGTCCATCTGGAGATATGTTTTCGCGAGCTCCAGGTGATGAAAGACCTCGTCGTTGAGTTCGATGGCCTTCTGGAAGTCCCGCACGGCCTGATCGATGGAGGACTCCGGCAGCCCGCCATAGACGGTCTTTACGATGGCCCGTTGGAAAAAGCCAATATCCTCGACTTCCCGGTGCCACCGTCCTCGCGAGTGGTAGGCCCCATCGAGCGTGGAATCGAGGGCGATGGCCCGCTCGGCATGACGCTTGACGGCCCGAGATCGTCGGATGCGCTCGCGCGTCCCGGCGTCCAGCGCGGCGCGGCCCTGGGCCACCGCCATGGCGAGATGGGCACGTCCGCTCGACGAGTCGGCCGCGAGGCCCGCCTTCGCCACGTCGAGTGCGTTTTCGTAGTACGTCGTCCGTTTGTCTTGATCGTCGGTTCCCTGCCCGAGGTCGGTCCACGTGTACACCAGTCGCCACAGCACGTCGACCCGCTCGGGATGCTTCTCGCGCACCGCCTGAAGGCGGTCCCGAGCGGCCCGAAAGTTGCCGGCCTGCCGGAGGCTATCGATCGGGGCCAGTGCGGCCTGGAGGGACGCTCCTTCGGGGTCGGTCGACTGCGCCGGGGCGCTGGAGGGGACGAGAAGGAGGACAATGACGAACAGGAGCGAAAAACAGCGAGGGCGCATGGAGGAATGACGGGCAAACGAAAGAATGCAGAGCAGGAACGCAAGGGTATTACCGATGCGTGAGGAACGTCGGAAACGGGGTGTGCCGACCTCGACGAGAATGCTCTGGCGGAACGGGGTTGAGTGAGTATTGGAGTGTGGGCGTTTTTTTCTCCCATCCCCACATACTCCCAAACGTCCATACCCAGAGGCGTCATCTCCAGGGATTTCTGTACGGTTCGGCAACAACAACCAAACGGACAGCTCCGACAAAAGGTCTCTCTCGAAGGCTGCACGGTGTCCCGACCATCCTCGAACAGCCGGTAGTGGGCCGGTTGTGTGCTGGTATCATCGACGGTAGGTTATGGACGAGTTCTCTGAAAAACAGCCTTCCGTCACGCCTGAGCTTGCAGAGGCTGGAGATTTCTGTCCGAACGATACCTGTCCGGATGCGGGGAAGACCGATGAGGGCAATATCGTCGAGTACGGACCCACGTCCAAGGGCCTGCAGTGCCATCGCCGCAAAACGTGCGGAAAGACCTTATTGGAAAACACCGTGACGATCTTTTACGAGCGGGCACATTCCCGCCGAGAGATCATCGAGACCTTGGTCCTTGTCGCTGCGGGAAGTCGAGCGGCCAGGCTCGCCCGGGTGAAAGACAGGGACGGGGACGATTCGCAATTGGCTCCAGCAAGCGGCCGAGCATGCCACCCAAATTGAGAACGTACCGGTGCGGGAATTTGAGATCGAGCGTGGCCCCCTCGACGCGCTTTGGTCTCACGTCGGGCACAATTTGGTCTTACGTCGGGCACAAGGAGCAAGACGACGAGCAAGAGCGGCGACAGCGCCTCGGAAACGAGTGGAGAGGAGGCCTACCGGTTGATTTTGGAGGCGTAAGAACCTGTTTGGTGGATGGATATCAAGCCGAGACACAGCGGGCGACGTGCACGAACGGGGCCCAATCGAGCCCTGTAGCGGAGCTACCGGGCGAGTGCAGAACCCGTTCTGCACGAGATCCGCGAAGTCGCAGGCCATAGACAGTCCGCCAAACAGGTTCTAAGTGTTTTTTCCCCAAGAACCGCTCCAGGTCTTTTCGACGGTTCCGACGAGGTTGGTCTCAGCGGGACGCGTGCCTTTCATTCGAGCGGGAGACGCCCGAGGAACCCGGAGAGTCACTGTATCGATGGCCAACGCATCTCTGCCCAGCGGGGGACCCGCCGACCCGCTCGAACGCTCCTCCTGCATCCCCACCCACAAGCGTTGAGAACAGATCCGAGCACCCATGCACACTGACGAGGTCGGTATTGACGGCATCGCAATTCAGACTGGACGGCTGAAACTGGACCTGGCGGAGACATTTGCCCCCGCCCAGGACACCGATCCCCAGAAATACACAAAGGGACTGGGCCTGCACGCACTGTCGCTCCCGGACGTGTATGAGGACATCGTGACGATGGGGGCAAACGCCGCCCACCGGCTCCTGAAGCGAAAGGGCGTGACGCCGGCCGAGATCGGACGCATCGACGTGGCTACCGAAAGCGCCTTCGATAAGTCCAAGCCCGCCTCCACGTACATTGCCGGGTGTTTGGAGCAGGTCTTCGACGGAGACTTCCGGCATGCGAACAAGGGCGAGCGCAAGTTTGCCTGCATCTCGGGGACGCAAGCGCTTGACGACGCGTTCAACTGGGTTCGGGCCGGACGAAGCCGCGGCCGAAAGGCCCTGGTCATCACGACCGACACCGCATTCTACGAGCGGAACGACCCCGGGGAGGCGACCCAAGGGGCCGGTGCCGTCGCGATGCTCGTCGACAGAGACCCCGACGTGGCCGCTTTCAGCACGATTCAAGGTCACGGAAGCGCCGACGAGACGGACTTTCTCAAGCCCAACCAGCAGTACCCCAGCGTGGACGGCAAGCGCTCGATGCAGGTGTATCTCGCGCGAATCCACGAGGCCCTGGAGGACTTCGACGCCGCCGGGGCGGACGCATCCCCCGACGCCCTGGCCCTCCTTCTCTTCCACACGCCCTTCCCGGGAATGGTCGGGAAAGCCGCGGTGTTGGTGTACCGGCACTGCATTCGCGGCACGGCCGTTGGGGATGAGGTGGCCGACAACATCGGCCGGCTCCCCCGTCCGGACGCCTTCGACGACGAGGTGGCCTACCTCGATGCCCTCAAGGAGCATTCGACGGCGCTCACCGAGACGACTCATTACGAGGAGTGGTATCGTCGTGCCATCGAACCGACCCTCGGGATTTCCCGCAGCGTCGGAAACTGGTACACCGGGTCGGTTCACCTTGCCCGGGCATCTGGGCTGCGAGCCGCCGCCGAGGCAGGGGAGGACCCGGCGGGCGAGCGGATGCTCGTGGCCTCGTACGGCAGCGGCGCACAGGCCGAAATCCACGCCGAAACCGTCCAGTCGGGGTGGAAGGAGGAGATCACGCAACTCACAATCGACGACCAGCTCGAAGCCCGGTACGAGTTGAGCTTCGACGAGTACGAGTCCATCCACGACGTTCACAACCACGACCTGGAGACGGACCTGTCCCCCCGAACAGCGCCCGAGCAGGAATTTGTGTTCGACGGCTGGGGCCGGATGGGCGAGCGCACGTACACCTACGTGACGTGACCGCGGACCGCTGGGACTCCCGTGAAACGGGGGGCCGTCAAAAGGCAGGCCCGGCCGTGAGGATGATGCGGGTGTTTTCCTGACTGAACGCCACCTCGAAGCGGAACCGGGGGCCTTGCGTGCCCAACAAGTGAATGCCCACTCCACCACTGGGATGGAATCTGTTCTCCGGAATGTCCCCGAGCCCGCCGAAGACTTGTCCGGCGTCGACGAACAGTGACGCGTCCATGTTTCCCCAAATGGGATACCGATACTCGGCGTTGAGGAGGAGATACCCGTCGTCGCTATACCGTTGGTTTTCGACCCCTCGGAGGGTGCTCTGACTTCCCAGCCGACTGAACTCGTAGAACGGGATGTCACTTCCCCTCAGGGATTCGCTCTGCTGAAGCCGAGCTCGCAAGGCGAGACGCCGCGTCTCCGGCAGAATGAGGATCGGGACAAACTGCTGGACCTCAATGGCGTACCCGGCGTAGCGGAAGCGGTCGTCCCCCAGCTCATGGTCGTAACGCAGGCCAAGGGTCAGCCGAGTCCCAGACGTCGCGCGGGGCCCCTCGCGCGTCCCGTCGATCGTGAGCCCCGTCTGGATCTGGAGCCGTTCCGAGTCGCCCAACCCCGGCAGCGTCGCCGGCAAGAGATCTCCCTTCTCCTCATCTGCTTCAGAAGGCTCGGTCGTAGCATCCTCGAATTCGACGGTCAGGTGGCTCCCGAGCAGAGGGCCGGGGTCGTAGTCGAGCCGGGCCGACACCTGGAACTGTTCGAGCGAAAATCGGGCCTCATCGCTCGGGTCCGCACGGTTTCCACGCAGGAAGAATCGCTTCGACGGATCGTTGAAATACTGGGCAGACAGCGACAGGCTGGATCCATTCCCCAGGGGCCGCGGCAGAGTGTAGCGTGCGCTGAAGTCGTTGACGTTACGCGACCCCCACTTCGCACGCAGCCGTGCGCTGTGATCACTCCCGAAGAGGTGATTGTCAAACGCGAGAAATCCCCCACTGACGTCCGTCTCGCCCCCCAGGTTCAATACGGGCACCACCGCTCGCGGCCCCGTGAAGTACCTCCGATAGATCGGCAACAGGTTGTCGACGCCCCACCGCCCGACCCAGCCAATGGGTCTGGTGATGCCGTGCAGAACGTATGCCGGTAGCGCCAACACGTGCTCGGCGACCGTACGGTTGCTCCGGTACGGAGTCTGGGTGGCTGGGCGCGTGGAATCGGTCGCCGCTGCGGAGTGCTGGCGCAGCGTATCGGGGGACGACTGGGCGCGCACCGTCGGCGGTCCCCCAATTATCAGCATCCCCGCCACGAGACCAAGCACAGCTCCCCGACAAAGACGAGTCATGGTCGATCTGAGTCGTTTACGCGTCGATGCCACGGACCTCCGACGGCACGTCGTCGAGAGGCTGCCCGAGTCCGGGCACGGTCTCTCAGGTTCCCCCACGGGCAATGCGCACACCTCGCTCACGGGCCCTGCCCTTCCCGATGGCGGAGAACCGTCGGAACGCGCTCGGCCAACGTCTCGGCGGCGCCCGGCGACCACACGGCGCTCTGCATGACCCGGGTCCGATCGGTGCTCCCACCCTCGCGCTGTCCATCTTTCAGAAGGTCGGGCAGGGACTCATCGGCCGCGTCGCTGATGATTCGGAGCGAAAGAGATGGCACCTCCTGCTCGGCCTACTGTCGGTCGGGCGACGGGGCCGATCGCCCGTCTTCGGTCTAGACGGCGGTGGGAACGAGGATCGATTCCGCCGACAGCGACGGATCCAGCGCGCCGGCCATGCCCACGTAGCAGAGGGCCGGCACCGGCCGCCGGTCCAGAAGGGCCGCAATCCCACTCCGCGCCCGCTCTCGTCCCGTGCCGGTGTGCATGAGCACCACGCGCCGGCCGCTCAAAGAGCGACGCAAAGATTTCCAACATAGGTTCTCCGTTCGTAGAGGACATGGTCCTAAGATTCCCAGTGGGTGACTTCGGGAAACATGTGATGAGATATTAGCCAAACTGAAGTAAAGAGAAAAGTACCGGGGGGAAACAGCACGCGGAACACAGTCGTGGATGAAAGTCTCACGCCGCGAGGTTGGTCGTGAGTTCCTCCGGTCCACGACGAGAATTTTGTTCTACCTCAGCGGACCGAAATTCGGAGCAGCCGATCCTTGCGGGCGAAGTTCACGCTTATATTTTCCTTCCCAATTCCGCCTACCATCTGAACAAGCCCATGGGACTTCAGGAATTAAGCACAGAGCGCTAGTGCGTTGTGCAGCTCTCACAGTCGTTACACCTTTCGTCATAGTTCTGCCAGTTAACTTCTTCCGTTTCGGACGGCAGAAGATACCACACACCTTTTCCTCGTGACCGGTACCCTCCACCGCCCGTCCCTGACCGTGCGGAAGCACCGGGTACCCCCCAAATCTCTTCGACGGGGATAGTTTTCTCTCCTTCAGTATCGTCAAAAAGCGACGTTCAGTCAAGACGATCCACAAAGGCAGTCCCTTCCTTGGTCGGCGTCCCGGGCGGGGACGGAGGCTCGTCCGTCTCTGATCGACGAAATGGCCCGCGCAGGGGCGAAAGGCACGCGGGCATGGGCGCACAAACCGAATCACGGTCGGTCCTGGAGGCAGACAATATCAGGTCGTCGGGGCCAGGGTGCGATTGCCGTGCCGGCAGGGTCCGAATCGAGTGGGGAGGAAGAGATTCTCCCGGAGAAATGCAGCAGGCACGCAGAAATGGCGAACGACGGGGCCAGCAGCAAACGGGTCGCGGGCGGATCGTCCGGTCCGGATCTCACAAACACACCGCCGCGCCAAAAGATCGACGCTACGTCGCCTTCTCGTCTTCGCTGTCTTCCTGGTCTTCGCCCTTCTCGGCCCTCCCATTCGGCGGGGGAAGACTGTGCTTGTCAAGCACGGACTGGCCGAGCAGGGCATGGAGCTTTGCGTTCCAGAGCCCCGCGCCCTTGCGGAGTCGAAGGAAGACCGTACTCCCGTCCGTCAGATGCAGGAGAAGGTTTGGTCGCTCGGGCTGGGGCCGCCACTCAACTTCGTCAATGGTGTCAACCTCCACCGTGCGCTCGTAGCGTCCTCGCCACGTCCACCCTCGTACGTTGATTCGATCTTCATAGAGGGAGGCCTGTCCGAACCAAAGCGTGCGATCGGGAAGGGAGCACCGGTGCGAATAGATCGGGTCGGAGGAAGCCAAGGGGAGATGCCGTTTTGTTCGGTAGCGAATGGATGACCCGCCTGTGTCCCGGGAAGGCGTCACGCCCAGCCGGGGACCCAGTCCCGGATTCGGCGCAAGGTCCAAGCCACGTTTGGGCCTTAGACCACTCTTCTTCTCATGGAGCGACCTGGAGCTCGGATTCTGAGAGCGGCACGTACAGGGTGTCCACCTGGCGGCCCCGCATGGCCTGGGCCAGTCCGTGTGCGAGAGCTGTAAGCAACAGTGAAACACGCACGTTGCGCTCCGCAAGTTCCACCGCCTCCTCCACGAGCGCCACCATGCCCTCCAGGTCGGCGTGGGGCAAGTTGTCGCAGAATCGTGCCACGGCCTCGGCCTGATCCACGTTCACCAGGGGGGCGTCCTCCTCCATCGTGCGGTACAGAAGGAGGTCGCGGATCCAGCGAAGCATAAGCCGCAGGACGTTCTTGACCCGCTCGCGGCCCTGCTTCTGGAGTTCCTGGATGCAGCGGTCCAGCGGCTCCACCTTCTGTGTGTACGCCGCTCGGAAGTAATCGAGGACCAGCTCGCGACTGGTCATCAGGTCCTCATTTGCGGCCAGCTCGAGGGCCTGGCTGTACGAGCCGTCCGCCATGCGGGCGAGCATCGACGCCGCGTCGGGCTCCATGTCTTCCCGATCGATGAGGGCCTGCTCGATCGTCTCCGGCAGGAGCGGGTCGAAGCGCAGGCGCTGGCACCGGGACAGGATCGTGGGCAGCAACTGCTCCGGCCGATTCGTGGTGAGCAGAAAGACGGTCTGGGGAGGTGGCTCCTCCAGTAGCTTCAGGAACGCGTTGGCCGCTTCCTCCCGCATCTTTTCTGCGTCGATCAGGAGGTTCACCTTGTACTGCCCTTCGCCCCGCGCCAGGCTCATGGGCTGAATCACGTCCTGGCGCACCTGATCGATCCGGTAGTACACCTGCTGGTTCGAGGTTTCGGACGGGTCGGAGAGGGAGGGCCGCCGCACGTAGTCGATCGCGGCGTAGGGGTTTTCGCCGAGGCGGCGGATCCGCTTTCCCATGTCCTCCTCGTCGCGGTCCTTTTCCTGGCTCCACGGATGGGGGAGATGCACGTGCACGTCGGGATGGACCATGCGCCGCGTCTTGCGGCAGACCGGACAGTCGTCGCAGGCCTCGGCGGGCTGCTCGGGACACTGCAGCGCCCGGGCCATTTCGTAGGCGACGGCTCGCTTGCCCACGCCGTCGGGGCCGTGCAGGAGATACGCGTGGGCCACTCGCTCCTGCGTCAGGGCTCGGCGCAGCGTGTCGACGACCCGCTCTTGGTCGAGAATCGAACTCCAGGCCATCGGCCATTCCGAACGTGTGGCGAAAGGGGACGGTGTTCCAAACGTATAGCCTGCACCCGACGAGGGCAACTGTTCAAGAGTAGATCACACGCTTGCGCTCCGCCGAACACAGTCCCAACGGCCTGCGTGGAAGAGACGACCTCGGTACGCTCGTGCAATCAGTTTCCCTGTCGCTTCCATGGATGTGTCCTCCCACCGCGGCTTCACCTTTCAGTCGTACCGGCCCGACGGCCCGAGATCGGACAGGCAGGCCCTGCAGGCCACGCGGGGCCGGATCACTCTCTTCGTGGAGGTGACAGACGGCGAGTTGCCGTCCGGATGGCACCTGCGGGACGTTCTGCGCTACGAGATCAATCGCCTCATGGACCCGGCCACCCTCCGCCATGTGGACCATCTCAACTGAAAGCCCGGAGTGCCGTCCACCGCTTCTTCACCACGACGTGGAAACACCAAGCGCGCATTCGAACATACAAACGGTTGCGGTACGCTTTGGCGTGGTAGCTCAGTTGGGTAGAGCGTCGGATTCCTATGCCGAAAGCTTTCGGCACGAGGGTTCGACTCCCTCCCACTGACGCCTGCGTCCTAACAGCTTATCGTCCAGATGGCGTGGTAGCTCAGTTGGTTAGAGCGTCGGATTCATAACCCGGAGGTCGAGGGTTCAAATCCCTCCCACGCTACCGTCCTCCTCTCGGCACGGACCGAGGGGAGGATTTTCTCTTTGGGGCCGAGAATCGGCCTTTAGCGGCGTTGAGAGGGGGCTTGTGCTCCAGGCGCGACGGGCATTAGTCCGGCACACTCGCTCGCTCCGTCCGCTGCAGGAGCCGGTGCAGCTTCCCCGGAAACTCTTTGCCGAGAAACGACTCGATGCGGAGCGACGCCGTCCCCACCCCCGCACGATCCACGCCCGTCTCGATCCCCAGCTCATCGAGCAGGTAGGCGGTGTCTTCGGTGGCAATGTTGCCGGTGGCGCCCTCAATGAAGGGACAGCCGCCCATGCCGGCGAGCGACGTGTCGAACCGATCCACGCCGCACTGCAGGGCCGCGTAGACGTTGGCCAGACCGAGGCCGCGCGTGTCGTGGAGGTGCAGCACGATCGGGGTGTCGCCGATGGCCGCCTGTACGGCCCGGATTCGTCTCTTAATCATGCGGGGGTGGGCCAAGCCCGTCGTGTCCGCCAGCGAGAGGGACTCGACCTCCATGTCCGCAAAATGCCGGCTCATCTCCACGACCTGGTCGAGCGGGGTGTCCCCGGGTGCCTGGTAGCCGAACACGGTCTGAAAGCCCATCTGCACCTCCAGGCCGTGGGTCCGGGCATCGTGGACCATGTCCTCGGCGTGTGCGACGGCCTTCTCGACCGTCCGGTTGGCGTTGTTGTCGCTGTGCTCGTCGTTGGTTGCAATCGACAAATCGACGTGCGAGAGGTCCGCGGCGTGGGCCCGCTCCAGGCCTTCCTGGTTGAGCACGAGACCGGCATACGTCACGTGGTCGCGCTCGGGAAGGCGCTGGCAGACCGCCTCCGCGTCCTTCATCTGCGGCACCCACTCCGGGTGCACAAACGATGTGACCTGAATGCGCGGCAGCCCGGCGTCGGCGAGGGCCGTGATGATCTCGACCTTCAGCTCCGTAGGGATAAACTGATCTTCGAACTGGAAGCCGTCACGGGGACCAACGTCGCAGAGCTCGACCCGATCGGGGAGAGGCATGGGAGGAGCGACACTGGTGGCGAAACGAACGGACACTGTCTCAACGAAGGGGGCGGACAGGCGTTCGCTCAATCCCTTGCTCTATCGATCTGCCGTCTCTGCACTGCGCTCGGGGAAGAGGTGCCCCTCCAGGGCCAGCCGACATGAGAAAGCTCTAATCGGAGGACGAATCGCCGAGGGTGAAGAGGCCCTCCTCCGGGTCGACGTTGACCTCGAGCTCCTGAATGGTCCCCGTGATGGTTTTCTCCCCCTTGCTCGTCGACTGCACGGTCTCGGTCGTGAACGGCACCGTCATCCCCTTCACCTCACGGAAATCGCTGAAGGTCTGCGTCACGCTGATCGTCGCCCCACTTCGCGGACTCCTCTGCTCGTAGGACAGGCGCTTCGGCCGCCTCGTCTCGGCGTCGAGGTGAAGCGTGTAGGCCGTGCCCGCAGGGGGCTGCACGCGGATGGTTTTGTAGGGCGTCCCGCTAATTGTTGTGTCTTTCTTGGCCTGAAGCGAGAGGCCCTCGTGGTCGAGATTGGCCATCAGGTAGGGCATGCTCAGCCAGAGCTGTCCCGTGATGCGTCCCTGCATGGACGACGGGACTGTGCGGGTCTTGCCGGCCCGCTGCATTTTGACCGTCTGGCCGTCGCTCGTAATCGTCATGTTGCCCCGGTTCATGCGCATCTTGTTGGGGAGCTGAACCACGACCGTACTCGTGCGCCCCTGCTGCTCCGTGACGATGCGCATGCTCTCGATCTGGTCGAAGGCCGAGCCTCCGAGTGCTTCCTTGGCACTCGACATGAGCGTCTGCCCCTTCGCCATTGCCTTCTTCTCCGCGGCTGTGGGGGCGTCTGGGCTCGCACCGGGCGGCGCCTTCGGAATCGAAATATCGAGGGTGTCAACCGTGCCGTCTTGGCTGAGCGTGGAGAGGTCCTCGCTGAACTGGTCCCCGTTCCCCACAATCAGAACGTGCGACTCGTCGGGGTGGAGGTACGTTTTCGCCGCCGACAGCACGTCGTCCGGCGTCACCTCTTCAATGGCGTCCCGCGTCTGCTGGAGGAAGTCGGCGGGATAGTCGTAGTACTCGTAGGTGGCTCGACGCCCCAGGATTTCTCGCTCCGAGTCGA
>CAZRPQ010000043.1:0-10866 GCA_964601725.1 uncultured Salinivenus sp.
GGCGGCATGCCTTCCACAATGTACTTTGGAAAGACCTCGTCGCCCCGCTGAAGCCCGAGCGCCTCGACCGACGCGCCGCCGTAGTGCACCCAGAGCAGCAGGCCCACGCCGAGGAAGAGCGCAAACTGCACCATGACCACCACGGCACTGCCAATGAGCGCCTTTCGGCTGTCGTCCTCGTCGCGGCAGGCGAGCAGGCGCTGCACAATGAGTTGATCGGTGCCGTGGGAGGCCATCGAGAAGATGGCGCCCCCCACCACGGCCGTCCCGAGCGTGTAGGGTTGCGTGAGCCAGCGCCCAAACGACTGATCCAGGCCGAGATCCAGCAGATTCGTCTTGCCGGCCGCCACCGCCTCGCCCCACCAGCCGGCCGGCACATCGCCCAGCAAGAAGCCGATGGCCGCGAGTGCCCCGCCCACGTAGAGCAGCATCTGCACCACGTCCATCCACACGACGGCCCGGATGCCCCCCACGAGCGTGTAGATGGCCGTTACCACGCCGATGACAAGGATGACCTGGAAGTAGGTCACCTCCAGCCCGGCCATGGTGGCGATCACCTTGATCGGGATGGCCGTGGCGAAGAGGCGCACCCCATCGGCCAGCAGGCGCGTGCCGAGAAAGGTGACGGAGGCGACCGCCTGCATGTTGTCGCCGTAGCGGCTCCCCAGAAAGGCGTAAGCGGTCTGCAGCTTGCCCGCGTAGTAGCGGGGCAGGAGGTAGATGCCCACCAGAATCCGCCCCGCGAGATAGCCGAGCGTGATCTGCAGAAACGTGAGCGTGCCTCCATACGCCACCGCCGGCACCCCCACGATCGTCAGCGTGCTCGTCTCCGTGGCCACCACCGAAAAGCACACGGCCCACCACGGCAGGTCGCGGCTGCCGAGGAAGTAATCGTCCGTCGACTCCTGGCTCCCCCCCGCCCAGATCCCGAAAACGGCAACCCCGAGGAGGTACGCGATGATGACGACGAAATCCAGGGGCGTGAGCATTCATCCGAGCGGATCAATGAAGAAGAAAAGATGAAGAAAAATAGAAGAAACCGTTCTGTCCCTGTTTCTACGGCAAGCATCCAGGAAGGCTACGGCCTCCTAAATAAAGTCACTCCAGGACAGAAAAGTCGAGGGCAAACCGGAAAAGCACCGAAAAATTTGCCTTTAGCCTGCTCAAGGGCATTCTGGAACCGGTCCCAAAATTTCATTCCTTCCCCTAGAATCCGGGTCCGCGCCAACTTCTCTTTGACTTTCAACTCTCCAAGTTTTTCGTTCCTTAACACATGGCGACAACGCGGAGTCGTATTCGGTGGAGAAGAGGGCGATTTTCAATTTATGCCAGC
The DNA here is from genome assembly GCA_964601725.1 of uncultured Salinivenus sp. Lineage (GTDB taxonomy): Bacteria > Bacteroidota > Rhodothermia > Rhodothermales > Salinibacteraceae > Salinibacter. The sequence continues at coordinate 1,334 of CAZRPQ010000043.1, forward strand.
ACAAGCCAATTGAGAAACGAGATGCACAGAGCCACGCACTTCCTCAGGTCGGTCCTCACAACCGGGAGGTTCCTTGGTCGGGTCGCATTTGGATTTGCCGTCGTACTTGCTCTCAGCTGTATTGCTGTTCCCGGAAGCGCTTTTGCGCAGCATACGGTTTCGGGAGCGGTCACGGGCTCGACGAATGGGGAGCCCCTTCCGGGCGTCAACGTTCGGGTGGTAGGAACCCAGACCGGAACGGCCACGTCTGCGGACGGCCAGTACGAGCTGACGGTCCAGAACGAGAACGCCACCCTCCAATTCTCATTCGTGGGCTATCAAACCCAGACGATCGACATCAACGGGCGCTCCACGATCAACGTGACCATGGAGCCAGAGACCCTGACGGGAGAAGAGCTCGTGGTCGTCGGGTACAGCGAGGAGCGTCGGGCCGACCTCACCGGATCGGTGCAGGTCGTGGACACGGAGGACCTGCAGCAGTTGCCGGGCGGACAGATCACGGACAAGCTGAAGGGGAACGCAGCGGGCGTGAGCGTGATCTCGTCCGGACAGCCGGGCCAGGATCCGCAGATTCGGATTCGTGGGGTGAACACGTTCGGCAACAATACGCCTCTTTTCGTGGTCGACGGCGTGAGTACCCAGTCTATCAACAACCTGAATCCGGACAATATCGAGTCTATTCAGGTCTTGAAGGATGCCAGCTCGGCGTCCGTGTACGGAGCGCGAGCCGCGAACGGCGTCGTGATCATTGAGACCAAGCAGGGAGAAGGCGACCTGAGCATATCGGTCAACTCCTCCGTTGGGATGTCCCGGCAGCCGGACGAGAGCAATCCCTGGAACATGGGCGATCCCCAAGGACGGGCCCAGCTTAAGCTCCTTGCGGCCTGCAATTCGAATCGAGGAGTGAGTGACTTTACGCCGTCGGACCCCCAATACTCCTTCCCAGACGGATGCGGACAGTATCCGAACGGAAGCCTTGGCTCGGCCGAGCTTCCCAACTTCGTCCTGCCGGCCGGGGCCGACGAGGCCAATCCGGAGGATTATTTCGTCGTGCCGGAATACTCCGGGGACCTCTCCCCCGCCGACTTCACCCAGATCGTTGAGGCCGATAGGTCCGGAACGGACTGGTTTGACGCGATCAACCGGACGGGCGTCACCACCAATACCAATCTCACGGCGAGTGGCGGTGGCGAAAACGGCAGCTATCTGCTCGGGGTGGGGTATCGCAAAGAGGAGGGAACGGTGAAGGAGACGTTCCTGGAGCGGCTCTCGCTTCGCGTCAACACGACGTACAACATTACCGACAACATCCGCGTGGGCGAGAATCTCTCCTACACGGCGGAAGAGAATTTCCTGACCAACGAACTCAACGAGGGAAGCGCGATTGGGATGGCGATGCGCATGCGACCCCTTATTCCGGTGCGGGACATTCGGGGCAACTTTGCCGGGTCACGAGGAAATGGGCTCGGCAACGCGGAGAACCCCGTGGCCTATCGGGCGCGAACCCGAAACGACGAGAACCTGAATAAGCGCCTGTTCGGGAATGTCTTTGCGGAGGTTACCTTCCTCGAGGATTTCCGCTTTAAGTCGCTCGTTGGGGGCGCCATCGAATCCGGCTACAACCAATCCTTCCAGTTCCCGACGTACGAGAACTCGGAGAACAACGCGATCAACGCGCACACAGAGCAGGCGTGGAATGACTACGACTGGACCTGGACGAACACGGTGAACTACAACAGCACCTTCAATGAAAACCACAACGTCTCGGCCCTTGCAGGGGTCGAGTGGAAGCAGGATGTGGATCGCTTCGAGTCTGCGAGTGTCCAGGACTTCTTCTCGTTCGACCAGAACTTCACGAATCTCGGGAATGGAACCGGGACGAAGTCTGTGAGCAGCTCCAAGACAGTGGTAACGCTCATGTCCCAGTTTGGAACGATCGACTACAACTACGCCCGGCGCTACTTTCTGAGTGGGACGATCCGCCGAGACGGCTCCTCCCGGTTTGTGGAGGAGAATCGATGGGGCATTTTCCCGGCTGCGTCCGCTGGGTGGAGAATTACCGAAGAGCCGTTCATGGAGGGGGTGCTTCCCTGGCTCACCAACCTGAAAATTCGGGGGTCGTGGGGCATCATGGGGAATCAGCTCAACGTGAATCCGAACAACGCCTTCACGCTGTTCGGAAGCCAGCAGTTCGCGTACAACCTCTCGGGGGACAACGCCTCGACCGCCCAGGGCTTTACGGCCAGTCGCATCGGGAACCCCAACGCCCAGTGGGAGGAACAGCGGAACACGAACGTTGGCGTCGACCTCGCCATTCTCGACGGGAAGGTCGAAGCGACCGTCGACTACTACATCAAGGAGGTCGACGATCTGCTGTTTGCCCCCGAGCTTCCGGGAACGGCCGGCCAGGCGGCCCAGCCGTTCGTCAACGTGGCCAGCATGGAGAATACGGGCATCGACGCCTCCGTGCGAAGTCAGGCGACAATCGGAGATCTTCGGATCGACGGAAGCATCAACATCACGTCGTACAACAATGAGATCACTAAGGTCTCGAACAGAGCCGACGCCTTTTCGTCGGAGTCTCGCCGCTTCAACGCCGCGAACATTGTGCGCAACGAGGTCGGACAACCGGTGTCCTCGTACTTTGGGTACAAAGTCGTCGACTTCTTCGAACCGGAGGACTTCAACGACGCCGACGGCAACGGGATGATTACGCCCGCGGACACGTTGAAGGAAGGCGTGCCCGGGCAGACGGCCGCTGCTCCGGGCCGGTTCCGCTACAAGGACGTGAATGGAGATGGGGAGATTACGGCAGAAGACCGGACGTTCCTTGGCAGTCCGAATCCAAACTTTACCGCCGGGTTGAACCTGAACCTCAGTTACAGAAACTGGAACCTGAATATGTCCCTCTTTGGCACGCAGGGCGTTGAGGTATGGAATCAGGTGAAGTGGTGGACCGACTTCTTTTCGAGCTTCAACGGTGGCAAGTCCGTCGAAGCCCTGGAGAATTCGTGGAAGTACGGGCAGGACAATTCAGACGCGACCGTTCCGATTCAGGAGACCCAGCGGACCTTCAGCACCAACCAGGTTCCCAATTCCTACTTCGTGGAGGACGCAGATTACCTGCGTCTCCAGAATCTCCAGCTGGGGTATACGGTGCCTTCGAGCTTGACCCAGCGCTTCGGGGTACAGCAGCTCCGGGTGTACGTGCAGGGCAACAACCTGCTCACGTTCACCAACTACAGCAATCCCGAGCCGGAGATTGGAGGAAGCGACGCGACGGACGCGACCAGCTTTGGGATCGATGAGGGGTCCTATCCTACGCCTCGGCAGTACCGGTTTGGTGTCGACCTCACGTTCTGAGTCCCTCCCTCCCGTACGCACCACACTCTACGAGCTTTACGACATATCCGAGAGACTCATGAGATTTACTCGAATGACAGACGGAAGAACAGTTCGATATTCAGCAGCAGTAGGCGCAGTCGTTCTCCTGGCCTTCGGGGTCGTGCTGTCGGCCTGCGACCTGGTGAATGGCGAGTTTTTGGACCGTGGGGCCCGGGGAGCCGTCAGTGAGGATGTGCTGGCGAACTCGAACGGAGGGGTCAACGCCCTCCTTGCGTCCGCCTACGGGGCCCTGACGGGGGTGGCGGAGAGTGGCGCGGCCCTCGGCGGCGGGAATGCGTGGGAGAGTGCCCAGGACAACTGGGTGTACGGCTCCGTGGCCGGCGGCGAAGCCTACAAAGGAAGCATTGGAGGGGACCAGGGCGCCATCCTCACCATCGCCAAGATGCAGCACGACCCCTCGGTGGGATACTTCAACACGAAGTGGAAGACCCTTTACGAAGGCGTGTCGCGGGCGAACAACGTGCTCGCCGTGCTGCCGAAAAGCGATAATGCGGCCAACCCGACACAGGTCGAAGCCGAGGCACGCTTCCTGCGGGCTCACTTTTACTTCGATCTGAAGCGAAACTTCGGACAGGTGCCCTGGGTGGACCAGACCACCGAGAATCCCAATCAGCCGAATACCGGGGAAAATCACCCGAACGTGTGGACAAAGATTGAGGAGGACCTCAAGTTCGCCAAGGACAACCTGCCGGACACTCCGTCCGAGGTGGGGCAGGCCTACAAGTGGGCCGCGCAGGCATACCTGGGCAAGGTGTACCTGTACCAGGAGAAGTGGGACGAGGCTCTCACTGAGCTCGAAGGGGTCATTGAGAGTGGCACCAACGCGAACGGGGACGCCTTCCAGCTGACCACGGCGTACCAGGACATGTTTAACCCGGCGACGGAGAACAACTCCGGGACCGTGTTTGCCGTGCAGAACACAGGAAGCGACGGGTCTGGAGGCATCGGAAACTCCCGGGGTGGGTCGGTGCTGAACTATCCGCACGGGGGGCAGAGTCCATTCGGCTGCTGCGGCTTCTATCAGCCGTCGCAGTGGTTTGTGAACTCGTTCCGGACTGGGAGCGACGGGTTGCCGACCCTGGACCGGGCGGCCGGCACGAGCGTGAAAAACGACCAGGGCGTCGAGCCCAACGCGACGTATTCGCTCGGCACGCAGACGCTCGACCCGCGGCTGGAGTGGAGCGTGGGCCGGCGCGGCGTGCCCTACCACGACTGGGGGCCGCACCCGGGCGACCTGTGGATTCGAGATCAGGCCGTGGGAGGCCCCTACGCCCCGAAGAAGCACATCTACCGGCGGAGCCAGGAAGACACGTTCGGAGCCACGAATGCCTGGGGCGCCACGGGATCGGCGATCAACTACAAGATTATTCGGTTTGCCGATGTCCTGCTCATGGCGGCAGAAGCCAAGGCCGAACTCAGCCAGGGCGATCTTGGCCGTTCGTACGTGAACCGCGTGCGCAACCGGGCCGGCAACTCCGAAAGCAAGATCACCTATGAGATGAACAAGGAGTTTGCCTTAGCCACCGTGAGCTCCGAGTCCGCGATGCTCAGCACCAGTCCTGATCAGTACGACTGGGTCGTGCGCGAGGATCAGCAGTCCACGTTTGTCTTCCTGGGGGGCGATCCGGGAAATATCGACGACTGGAATGAATACGTGCTGCCGGACTACAACGTCGAGCCCTACGGCTCATTCGCCGGAAAGCAGGATGCTCTCGAGAAGATTCGGTTCGAACGGATGCTCGAACTGGGCATGGAGGGCCACCGCTTCTACGACCTCGCCCGCTGGGGCACTGCCGGTCAGGAGCTCCAGGACTACTACAACTTCGAGACGGGCGATGACGACCCGAATAACTTTGCCAAGACGAACCTCACCGGCGGCGGCTTTACGCCGGACCAAAACGGGGTCTTCCCCATTCCGCAGCGCCAGATCGACCTGAGCGTCTCGGGAGGGGAGCCGATGCTGGAGCAGAATCCAGGATATTAAGTAGGGCAAGGGGACCGGCGGCGGATCCGAACCGAACTCGTTTTCTCCTTTTCCTCCCGAGAGGGACGTGGTCGTTCCTCAGTACGACGGCCCTCCCTGGTCCGGGGTCCTTGCGGGCCTCTGGATCAGGGAGGGCCGTTGTATGTTCTTCATCGATCGCAGAACTACGCGCCCTTCGTCGAGAAGTCAGCTCCTGTTGATGATGCATTGGATGCGCATTTTCGTCGTCGTGTTGATGGCCGGGGCCCTCGTCGCGTGCGAGTCGGCCTCCCAGAAGACCCTGTTTTCGAAACTCCCCTCCGACTCGACGGGCATCACCTTCACGAATGAGGTGGAAGGGCGTCCGGGGCGACATCTGCTGAGCTTTACCTATCTCTACAACGGAGGCGGGGTCGCGGCCGGAGACGTCAATGGCGACGGTCGGCCCGACCTCTACTTTACCGCCAACATGGGCGCAAACGCTCTGTATCTAAATCAGGGCGGCTTTCAGTTCAAGGAGGTCACCGCGGAGGCGGGCGTGCAGGACACCACGGGCTGGACGACAGGGGTGACGATGGGGGATGTGAACGGAGACGGGCACCTCGACATCTACGTCTGTAAGGCGGGGAACATTGGGGCCGACCACCGACGCAATCGGCTGTACGTGAACGACGGGGACGGGACCTTTACGGAGCGGGCCGCCGAGTACGGGCTCGATGCGTCGTCGTACTCCACGCACGCCACGTTTTTCGACTACGATCGGGACGGGGACCTCGACCTGTATCTTCTGAACAACCCCCCCATTCGCGACTCCCGCCTCAGTTCACAGACGACGTTGCAGCAGCGCCAGTCGTACGAGAACGATCAGTTGTTTCAGAACCAGAAGGACGCGTCGGGGACGCGTACGTTCGTCGACGTGTCCGAAGAGGCGGGGTTGAAACAGGACGTCATGGGATTTGGGCTGAGCGCGACGGTGAGCGACCTCGATCGGGATGGGTGGCCGGACGTGTACGTGGCCAACGACTTCAACTCCGAGGACCGGCTCTACATGAATCAGGGCGACGGCACCTTTGCCGACGTCATCCACGAGCAGATCGATCACATGCCCCGCTCGTCGATGGGGTCCGACATTGCCGATTACAACAACGACGGGCGCCCCGACATCTTCGTCGCCGACATGCTGCCCGAGGGCAATCGCCGTCAGAAGCTGCTCAACATCGGGCGGGTGCCGAGGGTGGGGAAGAACTACCAGTACGTCCGAAATATGCTTCAGCTAAACGATGGAACGATCGGCTCGGGCGCAGAACAGGCGCTGAGCTTTAGCGAAATCGGGCAGCTGGCGGGGGTGTCGAATACGGACTGGAGCTGGGCAACGCTGTTCGGGGACTTTGATCTGGACGGCCATACGGACCTCTACGTCACCAACGGCATCCGATTCGATCACACCAACATGGACTTCCAGTTTTCCGACTACCTGCCCGCCCTCCAGTCGGAAGACGCGGGGCCGAAGGAGCTCCGAACGTTGATCGACAGCATCCCCTCGACCCCGATTCCCAATTACGTGTTTCGGAACCAGGGGGACCTGACGTTCGGGAAGAAGAACGCGGCGTGGGGCGTGGATCAGAAGGGATTTTCGAACGGGGCCGCGTACGCGGATCTTAACAGCGATGGGGCCCTCGACCTCGTGGTCAACAACGTCGATGAGAAGGCCTGGATTTACCGCAACAACGCACGGGCCCGGACGGATCATCATTTCTTGCGCGTCAACCTCAAGGGACCGGCGCAGAACCGGTCCGGCATCGGGGCGAAGGTCCGGGTGTCGGCCCCGGGCCTCGACACGCTTTTCCAGGAGATGATCCTGTCGCGGGGATTCCAGTCGTCGGTGGAGCCGGTATTGACCTTTGGGTTGGACACGGCCGACACGGTCGACGTGACCGTGACGTGGCCGGACCGAACCCGACAAACGATTTCGGACGTCCGCGCCAATCAAACGATTACGCTGCGGCAGCAGGAGGCTCGTCCCCTCGATTCTCCGTCGGAACGCTCGCCGACCCGTCCCCTGCAGCCGGTTGCGGCGGAAAATACGGGACTGACCTTCACGCACAAAGAGAATCCGTATGAGGATTTTCGGAACGATCCGTTCATGCGACACATGCTCGCCCGGTTGGGCCCGGCCCTGGCCCGCGGAGACGTCAATGGCGACGGACGCGACGACCTCTTCGTTGGCGGAGCGAGAGGGCAGCGTTCAGCGCTCTTCGTTCAGCGCCCCGACGGAACGTTCGACTCCCTTGCCGTCGAGGCATTCGAGGCAGACAAGTCGTTTGAAGACGTTGCCGCCACGTTTGCGGACGTAAACGGGGACGGGAGCCTGGATCTGTACGTTGTGAGTGGGGGGCGGGCGGAGGTCCGTCCCGACGCGTACCAGGATCGGTTGTACCTCAACGACGGCACCGGGCAGTTCAACGCCGCAACCGATCGCCTCCCGTCCATCGGAACCAGTGGGGGCGCAGTGGCCGCCCACGATTACGACCGCGACGGCGACGTCGATCTCTTCGTCGGGGGACGCGTGCGGGCGGTGAAGTATCCCCTTTCCCCGCGCAGCTACCTGCTCGAGAATACGGGGGGACAGTTCCGGGACGCTACGGCCGAGGCGGGCGACGCCCTTCGGCGGCCCGGCATGGTGGCGGACGCTCGCTGGGCGGACCTTGCCGGGGACGACACAAAAGAGCTCGTGCTGGCCGGCGGGTGGATGCCGATTCGGGTATTCCGGCCCACGGGCGACGGGACCTTTTCGGAGATCACGGGGGACCTCGGGCTGAAGCGCTCGAACGGGCGGTGGAATCGACTCCGGTGTGCCGACCTCGACGGCGACGGCGACCTCGACATGATTGCCGGCAACCGGGGGGAGAATGCACAGATTCAGGCTCAGCCGGGGGCCCCGGCGACGCTCTATGCAGGGGACTTCGACGGAGACAACAACCCCGAGCCGATCATGGGCCATTACGTGAATGGAACCGAGTATCCCGTTCTACGCAGAGATCGGTTGCTGGATGAATTGTCCCGCTTCAAGGTCCGGTTTCAGACGTACGAGTCGTACGCCGAGGCCTCGATGGACGAGTTGCTCTCGGAGCGACACCGAGAAAAGGCTCAGCGCTTCGAGGCTTACACGTTCACGACTAGCGTCTTCGAGCAGACGGAGGACGGGACCTTTGAACGGCACGATCTGCCGATCGAGGCCCAGTTCTCCCCGACCCACGGAATCGTTCTTCACGACGTAAACGGGGACAATCGGCCCGATGTGCTGCTGGCGGGAAACGATTTTACGGTTCGACAGCCGTGGGGGCCTTCCGACGCGGGGAAGGGGCTCCTTCTCATGAATCAGGGGAGTCTCTCGTTCGACGCCCAGCGCCCAAATGAGAGCGGCTTCCACGCGCCCGGAGACGTTCGGGATCTGTTGCTCGTGCCCACGCCCGACGTGCCGCTCGTCGTGACCGGCAACAACGACGGCCCCGTCGACGTGCACGCGGTCGGTTCCGCTTCGCAAGGGAGGCCCGCACAGGGGGCGGAATGAGCCCTCTGGCGCGTAGAGCGCCTGTACGCGCCCGCCCCTGTTTCCCTCCGTCCTTCTTGCTCTCCTCCAATCTCACAGCTCCGCCGTGAACCGCTTCGCCCTTCCTTCCGTCGGACTCGTTGCTCTCTTCACGAGCATGATGCTTCTGATCACCCCTACAGGCCCCGTATCGGCCGACGAGGGGGACGCCCTGACGACATCATCGGACCGGTCCGCCGAAAACGGTCCAGTAGCCGAATGGAGGGGCGAACGTGCCGCGAATCGGCCCGGCCCCGAGCGTCGTCGGGCCGCCCCCGACACCGTTCCGAACAGTGAGGTCTTTGCGCGTCGGCTACGGGCGCAAGGAAATACCAACTGGCCGGATCAGGTACGAGGACGAGTCGACTCGGTCCTGGCCGAGATGACACTTGAGGAGAAGGTCGGCCAGATGACGCAGCTCGAAATCGGGATGGTCACGTCGGGAGAGCATCCGGAAACGATCGATCCCGCAAAGCTCGAAAAGGCGGTGCAGAACTACCACGTGGGCTCCATTCTCAATGTGGGCGCCGGGGCCTACTCGCTGGATCACTGGCACGACATTGTAGGCGCCATTCA
>CAZRPQ010000044.1:0-10746 GCA_964601725.1 uncultured Salinivenus sp.
GCCGCGCCTGCCAGCGGCGGAGGAGCGCCCCATGCCTGTGCCGGGTGACCCCCAGGGGAGCGTGCGAGATGCCGACCTCTTCGCCGGGGAATACTCGGGTCGGGCCGGGCGCCGTTATCGCCCCCAACTCGAAATCAGAACACATCGATCACATACGGACTCGGAACGACCCTCCCACAGCGGGCGTGCCTATCGGGCTAATTCTGCTCGTCGGCTTATCACGCCCACCTCTACCGACGCGCGTCTGTCGATCTGTCGCACCGACTCTCTTTTTCCCTTATGAAGCGCTTGGTTGTCGTTGAATCACCGACAAAGGCCCGCACGATCCGGGCCTTTTTGCCGGAGAATGGCTTTCGCGTCGAGGCGAGCATGGGACACATCCGCGACCTTCCGGCGTCGGCGGACCAGATTCCTGCGGAGCACGAGGACGAGGACTGGGCCCGGCTCGGCGTGAAAATTACCAACGGGTTCGATCCGCTCTACGTCGTGCCCCCGGACAAGCGAGACGTGGTTCGCGACCTGCGGAAGGCCCTCGCCGACGCCGACGCGCTCTACATTGCAACCGACGAGGATCGGGAGGGCGAGTCCATCGGGTGGCACCTCGTGAACACGCTGGACCCGGACGTGCCGGTCGAGCGCATGGTCTTCCACGAGATTACGGAGGACGCCATCCGCCGGGCCCTGGACGAGACGCGCGACATCGACGAGCACCTCGTGGAGGCGCAGCAGACGCGTCGCATTCTCGATCGTCTGGTTGGCTATTCGATCTCGCCTCTGCTCTGGCGCAAGATCAAGCCGAAGCTGTCGGCGGGCCGCGTGCAGAGCGTGGCGGTGCGGCTGCTGGTGCACCGCGAGACCGACCGCATTACGTTCGTGCCCGCCACGTACTGGGACCTGGAGGCCCAGCTGGCCAAGAAGGGCATTGAGGTAGAGACTGAGATGACGCACCTGAACGAGGTGCGGCTCGCCTCGGGCAAGGACTTCGACGAGGACACGGGGCGGCTCAAGGAGTCGCTCACCGAAGGGGAGGACGTAGTGCTGCTCGACGAGGAGCAGGCCACCACGCTGGCCGAGCAGCTCCCGGAGACGACGTGGCGCATCGCCGACATCAAGGAGCGGACGCGCACGAAATCCCCCTTCGCCCCCTTCATCACGTCCACCCTTCAGCAAGAGGCCAACCGGAAGCTAAATCTCTCGTCGAGCCGGACGATGAGCATTGCGCAGTCGCTCTACGAGAACGGGTACATCACCTACATGCGCACCGACTCGACGAACCTCTCGTCCGAGGCGGTAAAGGGGGCCCGCCGCACGGTGGCGCAGCGATACGGCGACGACTATCTGAGCGACAGCGTGCGCCAGTATAGCTCGTCGGACAGTGCGCAGGAGGCCCACGAGGCCATCCGGCCCGCCGGGTCTGAGATGGAGACCAAGGACGAGCTCGGCCTGAGCGGCATCGAGGCGGCCCTCTACGACCTGATCTGGAAGCGGACCCTCGCCACGCAGACGGCCGACGCCAAAATCCGCTACACGAACGTCTACTTCGACGCCACGGTGGACGGGGACACGGCTCGCTTCCGCGCCTCCGGCAAACGGCTCGACTTCCCCGGCTTCTTCCGCGTGCTGGTGGAGGGGGCCGACGATCCCGAGGCGGCCTTGCGAAACCAGGAGCGCCCGCTCCCGCCCCTCGACGTGGGGGAGACCTCCGCCCAGTCGCGCGATGAGGACGGCTTCCAGGTCCGGTCCGTCGAGCCCCTCGGGCACGAGACGAAGCCGCCGTCCCGCTACACCGAGGCGTCCCTGGTCGAGACGCTCGAGGACGAGGGCATCGGGCGGCCGTCCACGTACGCCTCCATCATCGGCACCATCCAGCAGCGCGGCTACGTGCGGAAGGAGGGAAACTCGCTCACTCCGACCTTCACGGCCTTTGCGACCAATAACCTCATGGAGGCCCAGTTCGAGCCCCTGGTCGACGTGAACTTTACGGCGGAGATGGAGGAGGTGCTCGACGATATTGCCCGGGGACGGAAAGAGCCGACCCCGTACCTGCAAGAGTTTTACCACGGAGACGACGGCATAGAGCCTCGTGTCGAGGAGGGGCTCGAATCGATTGATCCACGCGAGATTAGCTCCATTTCCTTCCCCGATCAGTGGGGCGACCATGTGGTGCGCGTCGGCAAGTACGGCCCATACGTGGAGGGGGGAATGAATGGATCCACCGTCACCGCGTCGATTCCGGACGACCTGGTCCCCGGCGACACGACCGAAGAGCGCCTGCGAGAAATTCTGGAGGAGGCGAACAAGGGCGACCGGGTGCTCGGCATTCACCCGGAGGCCGATCTGCCGGTGCTCCTCAAGTCCGGCCCCTACGGCCCGTACGTCCAGCTCGGCGACGACGAGGAGGACGACCCGAAGCGTGTCTCCCTGCCGCCAGACGTGGAGCCCGAGGACGTAGACTTCAACCTTGGCCTCAAAATCATCGATCTTCCCCGTACGCTCGGGGAGCATCCGGAGACGGGCACGGAGATCGAGGCCGACATCGGCCGCTACGGACCTTACGTGCGGCACGAGGGCACCTTTGCGTCCCTGCAGCAGGAAGACGACGTGCTGGAGGTGGGGCTAGAGCGTGCCGTGGAGCTCATTCAACGGAAGGAGTCCCGCAACGAGCCGGACCGGGTTCTGGGGCCTCATCCCGAAAGCGAAGAGCCGGTGGAGGTGTGGAATGGTCGCTACGGGCCGTACGTAAAGCACGACGGCACCAACGCGTCCCTCAAGGACGACCAGTCCATCGACGCCCTGACGATGGACGAGGCCCTCGATCTGCTGGTCGAGAAGGGCGACGAGGCGACGGAGAAGGTGCGGGGATAGGGCGTGGGGGTGGAGAGCGTGGGGGAGTAGCGTGTATTGCGTAGTGCGTATTGCGTATGGGCGGGTAAAACCACGAAATACGCAGTACGAAATACGCATCACTCAGTACTCCGGCGTCTGCTCTTCCTGCAGAGACTCCAGGATGGCCAAGTAGCTCTCGTGGCGCTCGGGATGGATGTCGCCCCGGTCCACGGCGGCCTTCACGGCACAGTTGGGCTCGTGGTCGTGGGTGCAGTCCGGGAACGCACAGGCGTTTACGTACGGCGCGAGGTCCGGAAAATAGTGGGCCAGATCCTTTGGGTGCACGTTGCGCACCCCGAACTCACGAATGCCGGGGGTGTCGATGACGTAGCCGTCGTTCGACAGGGAATGGAGCTCGGCGTGCGTCGTGGTGTGGGTTCCCTTCTTGGTCTTGGTGCTTACGGCCCCGGTTCGCAGGTCGAGGCCCGGTTCGAGAGCATTGATCAGGGTGGTCTTGCCCGTGCCGGACGGGCCCGTGATGGCGTTGATTTTTCCCTCAAAGGCGTCATGGAGTTGATCGAGGCCGTGCCCCTCCGTGGCGCTGGTCACGACCACCGGATAGCCGAGGTCGGCGTACCGGAGGTGAAAGTCCATCACCTCCGGCTTGTCGGCCTCCGTCATGAGGTCAATCTTGTTGATGATGACGCCCGCCGAAATGTCATGAGCGGCCGCCGCGACGAGCAAGCGGTCGAGGAAGCGTGGGTTCAGGGCGGGAAGACGAACGGCCTGCACGCTCCAGATGCGGTCGACGTTGGCGACGAGGATGTGCTCCTGGCCTTTCCGGGGGCCGGCCGCACGCCGGCTGAGCTTGTTGGTTCGGTCGTGGATCTCCGTGATGAAGCCCGTCTCCTCCTCTTCGATCAGTCGGATCGTGACCCGATCCCCCACGGCGACCGGATTGGTCACATCCTGCTTCGTGAGGCGGAATTTTCCGCGCATCCGCGAGGGAATGGTCCGGTCCCCGACCTGAACGTCGTACCAGCTACCGGTCGAGCTCGTCACGATCCCGTCGAGGTACGTGGCGTCAGAATCGGCCGCCGCGGAGGAGGAAGCCATGAAGGGAGGAGACGTGGCGTGGTGGGGAAACCATCTGCTCTCGCTGTGCGTCCACGTGATGGACCTCAACAGGTGTTGCGTTGAGGCAACGATCACCAAACGGGGTTTCTCCTTAAACAGTTCGTTGCTTATGCCTACCGACGACTCCTACGATCAAACGCGCCGCGACTTTGAAGAGCTCGAGGTGGAAGAGCAGGCCCGGTTTCTCATCGAGGCGTCGGCATCGACCCTGGCCGAGGGCCTTGAGCGGGTCGGGCGCATGCTCGCCGACGAGCTCGAAGAGGCCATGGGCCGGCCCGGCCGATCGTCGGCCGCCTCCGGCGAGACGGGACCGGGGGCCGCGGAGCCGGAAACGGCCCAGCGGCAGGCTCCCCAGAATGGGTCCTCGTCCGAAACGTAGTGCAATCGAGAAGAGCGGCCCGCGGCGAAAAGGCCCCTTGGAGCCGATCTGCAGCTCCCCACCGACTTGTCCCCGACATGTCTCAGAAACGCCCCCCGGAACGTCGCGAACCCCACGATCTGAACTGGCTTGGGAAAACCGTCTACCTGGGCGGGAGCGTGCTGCAGTTCACGGCCAATCTGGTTGACACGACAGCCAAGCGGGTGTCCAAGATCGCCGCCGAGTCGAAGGAAGCGTTTGACCGCGAGCTTGATCCCAATATCGAAGACGCTCGGGTGATCGACGAGTCCCCCCGTTCGGATTCCTCCACGGACGAGTGATTCTTCCTGTGTTTCCCTCCAGGAAACGGTCTCCACAATCCCCGACGCGCCGCGGTCTGGAACTGTGGAGGGGCCATCAGGAGGGGCGCCTCCCGCTGTAGAATTTTCCCTGCGCTGCGAATGCTTTCTTCACGGGGATGGTGCGCGACCGGGTTCGTCCTCTTGGTCGCAGGCCTGCTTGTCGGGGGCTGCAACGTCTTCGGCGGTTTTGCATCTGGGTCGAACACCGTGGATGCGCTCTTGGCCGATGCGCGGACCGCCCTGGCGACCGGAGATACATCGCGGGCGGTCCGCCTTTTAGAACAGGCCTTTGACAAGGACTCGACTGACGTTCGCGTCCGGGTGGAGTTGGGAAATGCCCTCTATGCTGAGCGTGGACTCGATATCTTTGCACTGCGAACGGCGGCGGGGCACCTCGTCGGGTCGTCCGACTCTTCGGACGCCTCCACCGCGGCACGGGCGTCCCGGGTGGAGACTGTATGCACCGATGAGGCTCAGCCTGAGGCCGTCCCCGATCGCTACGATTCCGTTCCCACGGACGCGGATCCGGTGCGCCGGCTGGTCGAACGCTCCGCTGTGGCGGAGCGGGTCCGACGCCTCGTCGTGACGGGGGTCCTGGAGCGACGCCCCGACGCCCTCTCGTCGGCCCGCCGCGGCGTTCGCCAGAAGGGACTCCTCGTCGGGGCCATCACGGCGGTCGCCAAAGGAGTAATCGACGTCCACGGGGTTTTTGAGACGACGGAAAGTTCTCTGTACCTCGATCGTGGGGCCGAGCCGCACCGGGCGCTCGTTGCGTGTGCAGGGGCGGAAGGCCCGTTGGGCCAGAATCACGACGCGCTGTGTGCGCTGGGCGCCGCTGCGCGGCGGGGCGTGCAGTGGCTACAAGACCGCGATTCCGCCCCGGAGGAGGACCAGGGATCGCTTCTCATCGAGCGACTGCAGGATCTCGACGACGCCGTGAGCGCCCGGATAGGCTGCTCGTGAGCCCGCCTGTCTCTGCCATCCATAGCGACCGTGTGGACTCACCTCCCATTCCATCTGCCCTCGACAGGGAGCAAGAGCGAACGATGGATTCCGCTTGTGTCTCGACACCGCTCGGAAAGACCGCTCTGCGTTGGGGGGTGAAGTCGTGCCGATGGCAGACCGGAATTGACGCTTGACACAGTAGTTGCGGGACGGGACCACCCGTCGTGGATTCTCGAACTGCTCCTCAGGTATGCACGTTCGCTGCTGTACGGTTCTCCTCGTTCTCGTGGTGGCCGTCGCGGGGCCCAACTCCGCGGTTGCCCAGAACAACCGATTTACCGAACGCTCGTTTGTCCCGTCCCCGAGCGTGCGGGCGATGGGAGATGCAGGCGTGGCTCTCCCGGGCCCGGACCGGCCCTTCTTCTACAACCCGTCCCAGCTCCCTCACGTCTCCTCCTACTTTACCATTCTGGGGGTCCAGGCGGCCGCCAGCCCAAATCTGAAGGAACGGGTCGATTTTTTTAACCGCCGCGTCCAACCGGCCATCGACGCCAATTTTGAGTGGGACCGGGAGGCCCTCAAGGAGCTCTACCGCGATGTGCATCGGCGGGGTCGTCGTCCCGTTCGGGGAACCGGAGCCGTCGTCCTTCCGTCGTTCGTGTACTCAACGAGTGGCGTAGGCATTGGAGGGGGACTGTTCGCCAAAACGTCTCTCAACTACAGGATGCAAGACGCAGGGCTGGGCGTCCCGGAGGTGTATCTGCTGAGCCGTACTGACGTCATGGCCGTCCTGTCGGTCGGGCTTGACCTGGGGACGATTGGTCTCCCGGGGCTCTCGGTGGGAGGGACGGCAACCCAAAGCCGACGGTTTTTGTCGTTCGAGAACAAACCCCTCGATGCATTTGCGCCCGACGAGACCGCCCTCCTGCTACGAGGGAGCATGTTTCAGGTCGACGTGGGGGGGCTCTACACGCCATCCTGGTGGTCCCTGCCGGGCCGCCTCTCCCTCGGAGGGGCGGTCTACGACCTCTTGCGCAATCAGTACGACTACACCTTTGAGGGCGCTCCGGGCATTCCGTTTCTGGACGGCCTCGTGGCCGAGTCCGCGGAGGCCGATGCGGAGGGCACGCCCCGAGAGGTGGCCCGGGTGCGCCGGCTCTTCCAACTTAAGTCCTCGTACCGAGTAGGGCTGGCCTACCGCCTCGCGTCGCTGTCCGCTCTCGACGACGTGGGCCTGGCGATCGACTATCAGGGATACGGGCCCGATCAACAGCACATTCTCGCCCGCCTCCATGCCGGGGTGCGGGCCGAGCTAACCGACGGGCTGACCCTCCGAGGCGGACTGAGTGCCGGGTACCCCACCGGGGGGCTCGGGCTTCGTCTCGGGGCGTTCCAGATCGACTACGCCGTCCATGCGTTCGAGGAGAGACGGGTGCCCGGACAGATCGGCACATACGTCCACACCGCTCGGCTCATGCTTCGCATTCAGTAGGGAAGCGGAGACCCGTTGCGGAGCAGGCACCCCAGAAGAGGGGTCAGGTAAACGAGGACCCGTGATTCTGAATGGCCGTCTCAAGGTCGTCGCGCTTGAAGGGCTTGGAGAGGATGCCGTCGACCTCCTCGTGGGCGGTTTCGGTTTCGGTGTAGCCGGTAAGCAGGATGATGGGCAGATCAGGGTGCTCCTCCTTAATCCGTCGGGACAGCTCGGCCCCCGTCATCTCGGGCATGCCAAAGTCGGTGAACACGATGTCGTAGTCGTTTTCGGTGAACATCGAGAGGGCCTCGGCGCCCGACGAGGCCCGGGCGACCTCGTGCCCGTTTAGCGTCAAGAGTCGTGTCACAGTCGATCGAACCATTTCCTCGTCGTCGACCACGAGGACCGACGCCCCATCGCGCTCGGCGGGCTCGACGGGTTCGGCGGACGGTTCCTCGATGGGAGGAAAGACAAGGGTAAACCGCGTTCCGTCTCCGGGCTCGGAGGTCACGTTGATCGTGCCTTCGTGCTCCTGGACGATGCCGTAGCTGGCCGCCAATCCCATCCCGGTCCCGTCGTCCCCCTTCGTGGTGAAGAGCGGCTCAAAGATGCTTTCCTCCACCTCGTCGGTCATGCCAATTCCCGTGTCGCTCACGGTGGCGCAGACCTGGCCCTCGTTGTTCGTGAAGGTCTCGAATCGGAGCGTTCCCCCCTCCGGCATGGCCTGGACGGCGTTGAGGACAAGGTTGACGAACACCTCCCGGAGTTCGGAGGCCGCCCCCAGAACGTCCGGAACGTCTCGAAGGGAGGTTTCGACCGAAATCTCGATGCCCTGACGACGGGGCTCGTTGTACCAGTAGGGCTCCGTGAGCGTAATGCACTCCTCGATGAGGGCCGTCAGATCGACGGGCTCGAAGTGCTGCTGCGTGTCGTCGCGGATGTACCGCTGCAGCTTTTTGATGAGGGCCGCACCATCCTCCGCCGTCGTTTCGATTGCTTCGATCGACGAACGGATCGAATCGGCGAGGGCCGTGCGGTCGATCTCGTCTTTGAGAAGCTCGATGTGGCCGATGAGACCGCTCAGCAGATTGTTCAGGTCGTGGGCCACGCCCATCGTCATCCGTCCGAGGGTCTGCATCCGGTGCCGCTGAGTCTGACTGAGCATCCAGGACGGGGGCTCGGCCAGCACCTCTCCGCTCGCCGTGACGGCCAGGCGCCCATCCTCGTCGGTCGATTCGTCGTATACAGGAATGAAGTGGAGGAGGATCGGGAAGGGCTCATCTCGGTGGTGCGTCTTGGCCGAAACGATCCGGTTCGTGACGAGGGAGCCCTTGCGGGCTTCAAGGACCGCGGATTCCGCCATCTCCCGGTCCTCCTCGGAAAGATGGGACCAGGGATGATCGGTTGTGCCAAGCAGAGACGTCCAGGGGGCGTTGCAGTGCACCGCCTCCCCCGAAAGGGAAAAGGTGGCGGTGAGAAGCTCAGGCTCGACGCGGGGGACGGACGTGGAGGGGGAGTCCTCGTGGGAGTCGGCCTCGTTTTCCGATTCAAGATTGCCTTCCGTCGCGGCGGGGTTCGGGGACGCGGTACGTTCTTCGCGGGGGGGCGCCGCAGGCCCAAAGTGCTCCTCTAGGGCCTCAAAAAGGCGCTCGGCGTTCTGGGGGGTGACAATGACGCGGCTCTTCAGTCGGGCGTCCATGACCCCCGGAATGATGCGGATGAAGTCCAACACGAACTCCTCGGATGACCTCCGGACCATGACGGAATTTGAATAGGTCACGTCGGCCCTCTCTTCGTCAAAGTCCACGGTGATCTTCTCCCGAGCATCCGGGAGGCCGTCGAAGTCGGGCATGCGAAGTCGCCCCTCGTGGAAAGAGGAAGTAGAAGAACTGCCGCGGCGTTCCGCTTCGGGAGCACCGTTGATCTCCTCGGAAGAGCCGGGGAAGGGGTCACGATCAGGCATTGAAACGGAGACGTGGTGGGGGAAAGGCGGGGGAAACAGTCTGCGGTCTACTGCGCGCGGCTCGTCTACGAGGCACCGTTGCTGCCCTGGTCGACATTCGCGTTGTTACTTTGGCCGACATTGGCATTGTTGCCCTGTCCGATATTGGCGAGCGCACTAATCAAGTCACTTTTCGTAAGAACCGAATATCCCTGAGGGCTGTCGGGACCGTGGTCGACGAGGACCGCCCCAACATCCTGTTCCAGGTAGGCGGACAGGTGCTCGAGGTGCAGGGAGGCGGGCACGACCGGAAAGGGCGTTCCCATGACGTTGCGGACCGGGGCCTTCCGCGCCTCGGGATTTTCGATGAGGTGGTTCAGGATTCGTGTTTCGGTCACGCTGCCCACCACCTCGTGGTCGTCGATGATGGGCATTTGAGAGATTCCTTCGTCGGTCATGTTCTCGATCACGTTTCCGAGCTCGTCGTCCGGGGTGGCGGAGATCACGTCGGTCTGCTTCTGCCGATGGCCAAGCACCTCGTCGGCGGTCACGTCCGGCTTCTTTTCCAGGAATCCGTGGTTCCGCATCCAGTCGTCGTTGTAGGTCTTCGAGAGGTAGCGGAATCCCGAATCCGGAAATAGAACGACGACCACGTCGTCCGGCGAGAGTTCGCTGCGATGGTCGTTCGTCCACTGCAGAGCACCAGCAAGGGCCATGCCACAGGACTGCCCGATGAAGAGGCCCTCCTCCCGGGCGATCCGGCGCGTCATTTGCATGGCGGCCTTGTCCTCAACCTGAACGAAGTCGTCGACGAGGTCAAAGTTTATGTTTTCGGGGATGATGTCCTCCCCCACGCCCTCCGTAAAGTAGGGCTGGATTTCGTCCTCGTCGAAGACGCCCTCGTGGAAGTACTTGTAAAACACCGAGCCGTTGGGGTCGACCCCAATAATGTCGATGTCCTCCGTCTGCTCCTTCAGGTAGCGTGCTGTTCCGCTGATGGTGCCGCCCGTGCCCGCCCCGGCCACGAAGTGGGTGATCTGTCCCTCCGTCTGCTCCCACAGCTCCGGCCCCGTGGTCTCGTAGTGGGCCTGCGTGTTCGACGAGTTGTCGTACTGATTCAGGTAGATCGAATTTGGAATTTCTTCGGACAGGCGGCGCGCCACAGAATAATAGCTGCGGGGATCGTCGGGCTCCACGTTGGTCGGGCAGACGAGCACCTCGGCCCCGAGGCCCCGGAGCACGTCGACCTTTTCCGGGCTCTGCTTGTCCGTGATGGTAAAAATGCACCGGTAGCCCTTCGCGATGGCGGCGATGGCGAGGCCCGCCCCCGTATTCCCGCTGGTGCCCTCAATGATGGTCCCGCCGGGCTCGATGAGGCCCTTCTCCTCTGCGTCTTCGATCATGCTAATCCCGATCCGGTCCTTCACCGATGCCCCCGGGTTAAAAAATTCCACCTTGCCAAGAAGGGTGCAGGGGACATCGCTGCCGATGTTGTTGAGTTCGACCAGCGGGGTGTCTCCAATGGTGCCGAGAACGCTATCGTGCCACATGGGATCGGGGGCAGTGAGTGAAAGCTGCTCGTGAGCGGGAAAGCCGAGTTCTTCCTGACCGTCAGGACCGCCGGAGAGGCAGTCCTTGCGTCTCCGGTTGCGGTACGTGCTCTGTGCGGGTCACTAACACTGCGAGAGACGAAGAGTTGTCT
>CAZRPQ010000045.1:0-10579 GCA_964601725.1 uncultured Salinivenus sp.
GCGGGGTTGAAGTAGATGGAGGATCCGTCTCCGCAGCCCCTCGCCACCGCTGCACCCGCCCGGGCCATGACGCATGTGCCCTGCTCGTAAACGGCAAAGCCCTGCGCCTGGACGGCCGATGGGGTCCACAGGCCAACAGCAAGGAGAAATGCGACGGAGACAGCGAACGAGGACGATCGAAGAAGAGAAGGGAGGGCGCGCATGGAGAATGATGCTGACAGAAAGGGGCGAACCGCGAATGAGTCGCGCATGAGAATCGGGGCGTTCGACCGGATCGTCGGTCCCTGGGGTCGGAAGGGCGCCCAGGCGTCCGACGAACCCCCCCAACGGTTGCTGGGTGGAGAAGGGGGGGCTTCCAAAGGGCGCAGACAATGGTCGTTGGCACCCGGTAATACGGTCCAAAAATAGCAACGGCACGGACAAAGTGCAATGGCCCCCCGGCCCCTCACACCCGCTCCCGCCACCGCAGCGTGACGGGCGTACCGGGGGAGAGGAGAACGACGGCCGGGTCCCGATCCGCCAGCAGCGCGCCCCCGTCCCCGTAGACCTCCGCCCATTGCATGGTCACATGATGCTCCTGCACGCGATGGATGGGCGCCGACGGGCGTTCGATGCGCGTCCGAAGTAGGGTGCCGTCCTGGGTCGTGGAGAACCGCCAGTCGGGCCCCACGAGGGTGTGGGCGAGCGCGTCGGGGGACGGCATTACGGGCGGCCGCTCGCCCCGAACGCGGATCCGTTGCTCGCGGCCCCGCCAGTCGAGGCGGTAGGTCACCTCCACGCTCCCGACCGGCTCGCGCCGCACCGGCTGCATCGACGTGACCTCGACCGACTCTCCGTAGAGAACCCGAGCCCCCCACGCCACGAGGCGCCGCGGCACGTGCGCCTGCATGGTCCACGTGCCACTCTGCCCCGATGGGGCCCGGGCCGGTCGGGCGTGCACGCGCAACTCGACCGCGGGCACCCGCCGAAATCCAGGGCCTATGAGGCCGATCACCCGGACCTTCGTAAGCTCCACCCCGACGAGGCTGACGTACGCCGTGCCGTCATGCTTCGCCGGCACGAGGCCGTTTGGGAGGAGGGGAGCCACTCGGTCCGGGGACACCGCGTAGCTCACGACCACCCGGTTCTGGGCCGTGGCCTGGAGGATGCGGGGCGAGGACGATGCGGACATGCCGGTGGATGCAGGGATTCTAAAATCATCGGGGCTCCCCCACAGCAATTGCCTCTTAGCGACGGCGGCCTGTTCTCACTGCTCTATTGGGGCAGAAATGCCGGTGCCCCACGCCCCCGTGCGTTCGTGCATCTTCCCTGTGATCAGAGGCAGCTGGGCCTCCGCCGCTAGACCGAGCTTTTAACATGCGATCGTCCTGGGGATCCTCACAATTGCCGACGTGGAAGCGTTCCGGCGGGAGGTCTCCACAGTCCCGCCCCACCCCTCAACGAAAACGGGCGCGCCCCACGAGGAGCGCGCCCGAATCATTCATCGCGAGAATGGAGGAAGGCGAGTCGTATCAGTACTAGTCAGTATGCGGCTGGAGGTCTTGTTTGCTGTGACGCTGACGAAGTTTCCGGAGGGCCTTCTCCTTGATCTGGCGGACGCGCTCCCGCGTGAGATCGAACCGCTTGCCAATCTCCTCGAGCGTCAGCGGGTGCTCGCGCCCGATGCCGAAGTAGAGGCGCGTAATTTCGGCCTCGCGGTCGTGGAGGGCGCTGAGGGCGCGTTCGATGTCGATTTTCACCGATTCGGAGAGCATCTCCTCGTCGGGCGAGTCGTTCTCCTCGTCGGGCAGCACGTCGAGGAGGCTGTTGTCGTCCTCTTCGTTGAAGGGCGCGTCCATCGAGAGGTGGCGACTGGTGTGCTTCATCGCCTCGCGCACCTTCTGGACGTCGATCTCAAGCTCCTCGGCCAGCTCCTCGATGTTGGGCTTGCGGTCGAGATCCTGCTGGAGGCGGGCACTGGCCTTGCGGATCTTCGAGATGGTGCCGATGCGGTTGAGGGGGAGCCGCACCACACGGCTCTGCTCGGCGAGGGCCTGCAGGATGGCCTGCCGAATCCACCAGACGGCGTAGGAGATAAATTTGAATCCGCGCGTCTCGTCGAATCGCTTGGCCGCCTTGATGAGGCCGTAGTTGCCTTCGTTGATCAGGTCGGCCAGCGACAGGCCTTGTCCCTGGTACTTCTTGGCGACCGACACCACGAAGCGCAGGTTGGCGCGGCAGAGCTGGTGAAGGGCTTCCTCGTCGCCGTCCTCGATGCGTCGAGCTAGCTCGACCTCCTCCTCCGGCTCAAGGAGGTCAATTTTCCCGATTTCCTGGAGATACTGGTCCAGCATCCGTTGTTCGCGAGAAACTTGCATATGGTCCTATCGGGTTGTGGGTGATGATCGATGGCGATGATGGTGGCAACGGCAGGTCCCCAACAACGTTCGGGACCTCCGTCGGAGGGAGTGCGCTCACGACCGGGATTGGAGGGTGCCTAAACTCAACCGGTACCGAGCCTGCGAAGGATCCGATTTACATTCCGCGGACTCATCACGAGCGACGAAAGCGGTTGTTCCAGATGAAGTAGACAGAAAATTTCTCGGGGCCAAGCTCAGTGGTCCTGCTCAACAGCTGCGAGGACGCCGTCGGCAACCTCCCGGGTGTCGCTCATGCGCGGCACCTTGGTTTGACCGCTGATCTCGTCCTTGGTGGCCCGCAACCAGCGGTAGAAGGCGTCTTCAGGAAGGACCGACACGTGCGGGCCATCGAGGGCGTCGCCCTCTCGGCGAATGTAGTAGTGACGGTTCACCTCTTGCAGGTGCTCGTCGAGGGCGCGCTCGAAGGCGTCGAGGTCGTCCGGGACCTGTTCGAACTCGATGAGCCACTCGTGCCCCGGTTTCTCCCCGTTGGTCGCCCCGCGCGGGGCTACATGGTAGTCCGCCACGTGGGCCTCGGTGGCTTCGCAAGCGGACTGTAGGGCTTCCCGCACCTCGTCGCCGTAGATGGCCTCCCCGTACTCGTCAATCATGTCGCTGGTGCGGCCCGCCACAACAATCTTGTGCGGAAAGGTCTGCGTAAATCGGATGATGTCACCGACCTCGTAGGCCCAGAGCCCGCTGCAGGACGTCACATGCATCGAGTATCGCACCCCGGGCTCCACGTCGGCGATCGTGTGGCGGGTGGGAGCGTCGTCTCCCCGCTCGTCGAGCGGCACGAATTCGTAGAAAACCCCATTGTCGAGGTGCAGCAGCATGGAGGGATCGTCCAGCTCGTCCTGGAACGAAAAGAAGCCCTCGGACGCCCCGTAGGTCTCGACGAAGTCAATATCGTGGCCGATTTTCTCCTCAATCAGGTCGCGGTACGACCGGAGGGCCACCCCGCCCGAGATGAACACCTGCAAGTTCGGCCACACCTCCCCCACGGTCGTGGCCGTGTCGTTGTTACGCTCGTTGTGCAGGTCGATGAGCAAGTCGAACAGGTTGAGTGCCCAGGTGGGCACCATCACGAGAAGGCGAATGTCTTCGTCGACGGTCCGCTCGGCGACGGCCCGGAGCTTCTCCTCCCAGCTGGGGAGAAACGTGATTTCGTTTGGAACGGCCTGATAGAGCGCACGGAAGAAGCCGGGGGCATTCTCGGCCAGGATGCCGCTGATCTCGCCCGCCTTGGTGCCGGGGTAGCTTGGGTCCTCCTCGACGCGGCCCGGGAGCGTGAGGTGGCTGCCGCCGAAGAAGCTTGGGTCGAGGCTCTGTTTTAGGTAGTTGACCCCCGCCCCGACGCTGAACGAGCGGTTGCGGTCGATGGTCTCCTCGCTGATGGGAATGACCTTGCCGTCGGATACGGTGCCGCTGGAGACGGCGAAGTTGGTGACGGTGCCGGGCCACATTACGTCGGCGGCGCCCCGCCGCACCCGTTCCACATCGTCTTCGATATTGCCGTAGGTGTGGAGGGGAACCCGCTCCTGGTAGGCCGCCACCACGTCCGATGCCTGGGCAAGCTCAGCGAACCCGAAGTGCCGTCCCCATTCGGTGTCGGCGGCGCGGGTGAGCAGGCTGCGGAGAAGAGAGCGCTGCGTGGCCACGGGATGCGCCTTAAACTCCTCAATCCGTTGGAGCGGACCGATCCACTCCAGGACCGAACGAGCCAGTTCGTCCATCGACGGTGGGAAGAACGAATCGAAAAGACCTTTCAGATCCCTCCTCACGACGGGAGAACGGGAGGCAGGGTTCCGGCGGCCGGAAATTTTCCACAAAAACAACCCGTGGATCTCATTCCGACAACACTCTGTGTATACTTTACCAACCCAAGTGTTCGCCGCTATCTCACAGCCTGAAATCGTCCTGCCGCCGTTGTCCCATGCCCCGTACGTCTCGCGCCGTTCCATCGCTCAACCCGGAGGAGTTCCCGGCCGATCGATTTCTGCTTGGCGGACAAAACCACTCGCTCGACTGTCGGCCCGGCAGTCCGGAGGCGGGGGGCGCTCACGTAATGGGCATCCTGAACGTGACGCCCGACTCCTTCTCCGACGGTGGGCAGTATGTTGCCGTCGAGGAGGCCGTCTCGCGAGCCGGGGAGATGCTGAGTGAAGGCGCATCGATCGTGGACATTGGGGGCGAGTCGACGCGGCCCGGCGCCGATCCGGTGGCGCTGGAGGAGGAGCGTGATCGAGTCGTGCCCGTCATTGAGGCGATCACGGACCAGTTCCCTGAGGCGTTTCTGTCCATCGACACGTACAAGCCGGAGGTGGCACGGGCGGCCCTTGCCGCCGGGGCCCACATCGTGAACGACGTGACGGGCCTGCGTCGTCGTCCGGAGATGGCTGAGGTGGCTGCCGACTGGAACGCGCCCCTCATCCTGATGCACTCGAAGGGCGAGCCGGGCAATCTCACTCGTCCGCACGCCTACAGCGACCTGGTCGCCGAGGTGCGCGACACCCTCGCCCAGGCAATTAGGACTGCGGAGGAGGCGGGGGTGGAGCACCTCGTCGTCGATCCCGGTTTTGGCTTTGGGAAATCCCACCCTGACAACCTGCGCCTCATTAATGCCGTCGATCAGCTGCTAACCCTGGATCGTCCCGTGCTGGTGGGCGTTTCCCGCAAAAGTACGATCGGGGCCACCCTCGGTCTCCCCGACAATCCCGCGCCGGTCGACGAGCGGCTCTACGGCTCGCTCGGGGCCACAGCGGTGGCCGTCATGCGGGGGGCCACGATCGTGCGTACCCACGACGTTGCCCCGACCGTCGAGATGTTGGAGGTGCTCGGCACCACCCTTCGGCAGTCCTAACAGTCCCCGGCCCATCGCCGGTGGCCGCGTGCCGCCTTCTTCTCTCCTGTAGGGCAAACTCTGATTTGAAAGAGTCCTCCTCACACCCGCGCTCCTTTTTCCCGTGAAGGTTTTTGAGATTATTGGCTTCGGGATCAGCGACGCGATCGAAATTCTCGTCGTCGCCTACATCCTGTACCAGCTGTACCAGCTCATGCGGGGCACCATCGCCGTACAGATTGCCCTCGGGCTTGGGGCCCTCTTCCTGATTCAGGTTGTCGTCCAGCTGGCCAACATGACGGTGCTGACCACCGTGTTTGGATACTTCAATCAAGTGTTCGTGCTGGCGATCATTATTATCTTTCAGCCCGAGATCCGACGCCTGCTTCTCCTCCTGGGCAGAAATCCCGTTGTCCGACGCTTCGTGGATACCACCGACCAGAGCCAGATCATCGACGAAACCGTGGGGACCGTCGACGAGATGAGCGACCAGCAAATCGGGGCCCTCATTGCCTTCCAGCGTAGCACCGGCCTTCGCAGCTACGTCGAGACGGGGAAGCTTCTGGAGGCCGAGGTGTCCCAGGACCTGCTTCTCACGATTTTTCACGGGCAGAATCCGCTCCACGACGGGGCTGTCATCATCAACAACGGCCGCATCGAGGCGGCCCGGTGCATTCTTCCGGTGTCCACGAGCATGAAGCTCAGCCCGCAGCTGGGCCTCCGGCACCGCGCCGCCGTGGGGCTCACCGAGCAGACCGACGCGTTCGTGGTCGTCGTCTCGGAGGAAACAGGAGACATCAGCGTCTCGCGCGACGGGGCCCTCATCTCCAACATTACCACCGAGGAGCTTCGTACGTACCTTACAAGTGCCCTCACAGGACAGTCCACCTCGCAGGCCAGCGCGAGCGCTCCCGCTACGGCCTAGCGCGGGGTTGTCCCGCTCAACCGGAGCCTCCCACCCTTCTCTCATGTCCTCTCCCCCTCCCAACGACACGAATGAGCGCCGATACCGGCAGCGCCGTGAGCAACTCGTCGAAACGCTCCGCTCGCGGGGGATTCACAACGAGCGTGTGCTGGCGGCCATCGGGGCGGTGCCTCGTCACGCGTTCGTGGACCCGGCCCTGCGAGACCGTGCCTATGCCGACGAGGCGCTTCCCATCGGGCTCAACCAGACCATTTCCCAGCCCTTCACCGTGGCCTACCAGACCTCGTTGCTCGAGGTGCAGCCGAACGATCGAATTCTGGAGGTGGGCACGGGCAGCGGATACCAGGCGGCCGTGCTCTGTGAGCTCGACGCCCGCGTGTTTTCGGTGGAGCGCCACGAGGACCTGCTCGCACGTGCCCAGTCGCTGTTCGATGAGCTGGGGTACGACGTGCGAACGCGGCACGGAGACGGCACGAAGGGGTGGGTGGCCTTCGCGCCCTACGACGGAATCGTGGTCACCGCCGCCGCATCCGAGACTCCCGACTCTCTCCTGCGCCAGCTCCGTGAGCCTTCAGAATCGAGCGGTCGTCCCGGCGGTCGGCTCGTCATTCCCATTGGGGGGAGTGGCGGCCAGACCATGACGCGCATCACCCGCACCGGCACGGGGCCGCACGATTACGAGCGGGAGGAATTTCACTCGTTCCGCTTCGTGCCGCTGGTGAGTGGGGAGGAGGGCGACGACTCGTAGTTTTCCTGGGACAGAGTCGTCCGGCCTTTCCTCCCGCCATACACAAGGGTAACGAAACGCATACAAGCGTTACGGATGGAGCCCGGGGAGGAACCGACGCGGCCCCGTAAACTTATTGGCCTGGTAGTGCATCGAGAAGCCAATTGGTGTGACGCGTCCGCATGGCTCGGGCGGCGGTCGCCGGGTCGGACTCGGCAGAGAACTCGGCCCATCGCTCGCTCATGTGCGCGGCGTCGCGGGCTGCCTGTGCGGCGTCGGGGGACGTGCAGGCCTGAAGCGTCAAGAGCCGAGCCGCATCGGGCTGGCCGCAGGGGAGGCCGAGGGCCACGGCGAGCATCACCGTGTCGGCCGTCTCGCGCCGCACGCGTCGCCAGATAGACCGGTCGTTGCGCTGCGCAGCGGCCCAGAGGCGCCCGGCGGCGGTGTGGGACGGGCACGCCTCGGCGTCAACCTGTTGCGCACACCACCGCGCAAACCGGCGCAGGACCGCAGACGACCGGCGATCTCCGACATGATCGATGAGCTGGGCCCGGGCGTCGAGGTCGTGCCCGCGTTTCTGTCCCGTGGCCCGATCCAGGACGAGGGCTCGATGTTCGCGGCTATCGAAGATGTAGTAGTACCGATCCACTCTCGCGTCCGAAACCATGCGACCAGGGATGAAACCCAATCGTTGAATGCAGTCAGTGAGACCGATTTGCGCGGGCTGACGTCTTTAGTAAGCAGACCTCCGAAGAACGTTCGTCTGTTTCTCGGTATCGACTCGATGGATTTGCAACAAAGCCGTCCGGTTTAAATATGAGAAGAGGGTTGACGCCTTTCTCACTCTCGCCGAGGCCAATAGTCCTCGTGTCAGAAAAGGGGGACGCCTCCATGATGGCCATGATGGCTCTGCGCCTGCACGATCGGTGCTGATTTCGCTCTCTCGTTCGATATGGACCTCTCCGACGATTTCATGAAGCATCTTAACAAGTATCATATCCTTCCGGCTGTCGCCCTGATCGTCTTTGGGGCGGTGCTTGGGGTACAGCTCGACGGCTATCTCTCCGGCGACGATCTGGGCGAGCAGCTCGACAAGGTGAGACAGGCCCTCGTCGTCATCGACAAGAAGTATGTAGACCAGATTGAGCCGGCCAACGTGGCGGAAGAGGGGGTCGAAGGCATGGTGAATAGCCTCGACCCGCACTCCACATACATTCCTGCCGACCGGGCCGAGGACGTGAAGGATCAGTATCAGGGCTCGTTTGGCGGAATTGGGATTGTCTTCGAGGTCCCGGAGGATACGGCCCGCGTCATTTCGCCCGTGGCCGGAGGGCCTAGCGAGAATGCTGGGGTCATGGCTGGGGACCGCATCGTGGGAATCGAGGACTCCTCGGCCGTTGGGCTTTCCTCCAACGAGATTCAGAACCGCCTCAAGGGCGAAGTTGACACCGAAGTGCGGATGACCGTCTACCGGCCGACGATGGGCGAACGGATGTCCTTCACGCTTACCCGCGCTAAGATTGAGACCCAGTCCGTCCGGTCGCCGCACATGGTGGATGAGAAGACCGGCTACATCAACGTCACCCGGTTCACCATGAAGACCCACGATGAGTTTCGGCAGGCCGCCCAGAAGCTGCTCGATAAAGGGATGGAGCGGCTCGTCCTCGACCTTCGGGGCAATCCGGGCGGCGTCATGCGTTCCTCCTGGCAGATTGCCAACGAGATGCTTGGGAAAGGAATGACAATCGTTGAAACGAAGGGCCGGGGGGATCGGATGAACAGAGAAATCGACGCGAAGCCGGGAGGACTGCTCAGGGATGAGCCCCTCATTGTGCTCGTCAATCGCGCGTCCGCCTCGGCGAGCGAAATTCTGAGCGGGGCTCTTCAGGATCACGACCGGGCCTTCATTGTGGGGCGGCGGACCTTCGGCAAGGGCCTCATCCAGAAGCAGTTCGATCTTGGCGACAAGAGTGTGCTCCAGATGACCGTGGGGCGCTACTACACGCCGGTGGGACGTCTCATCCAATCCCCGTACGAGCGAGGCAACAGGAAGAATTACTACAAGCAGAAGTTCTCCACGATAAACGAGGCGACGTACCACCTCAACGAGTACCGGGAGAGCATTCCCGATTCGCTGGCTTACAAGACGGACCACGGCCGGACGGTCTTTGGCGGGGGCGGCATTCTGCCCGACTACGTGGTGCAGCCGGACACGACTGCGCTCACGCACCTCGTTCAGACCGGGCTCGATTATGCGTTTGCCCGCAAGTGGTTTACCAAGCACGAGACCGAGCTCCGGAGCACTTGGCAGGAGCGTCCCGAGGAGTTTAAGACCTCTTTTCAGCCCTCCGACGAAATGACTTCCGAGTTCTGGTCGTTTGCCGAAGAGAAGGGGCTCACGATTACGGAGGATCCCGATTCGGTGAATACCGCCGAACGCGTCTACGCGGAGGCTACGGCCCGGGAGAACCAAGACTTCGTAGCCACTCGGATTAAGGGCTACCTCGCGCGCCTGATGTATGGACGGGGCGTGGCACGGCCGATTCTAAACCAGGCCGATCCGGTCTTTCAGGAGGCCATGTCGCTGTGGCCCTCATCGCGGGATCTGGCGGCGTATCACTCCACGAGTGTCCCGTCGACGGTCCGAGAGAACTGACTGAGGGAGGGCCCCATCGCTTCGTTGGTGGGGCCCGGCTTGAGGGTCACTCCGGGGACGCATTGGCGATCCCCTCATGCCGAACGCGAGCTTTCGATGTACGCTTGCGCTCCCCCCCGTCCACGCAGAGACGATCGGCCCGGTCGTCTTTACAGACAGGGTTGCGTTCGATTCCACCGGATTTGCTGATCTCGACGACCATCGGGACCCTGCACAATGATCCTGAGCAGATGGTATCAGTCCACTGCTTCAGGGTTTTGCGTATTTACTGAGCTGTGCAAAAGTCCTTGAAGAGACGGCCGCGCCGCGGTCCAGCATCTTCCGGGTCCCAGATTACGAGCGTAGCGTCTCGGGACTCGGTCGTTGCTTCGTACACTGAGTCGGCTCCACGGAGATGGCCCTTGACCGGGCTGTTGGACGACACGTGGTGAAGCGTCAACCCACTTGGGCCGATGGTTGCTCCGAGTAGGAAAGCTCATTGTGGGCGAGAGCGTCCCACAGTACCTCTGCGGGATGCTGAGCGGTACGATCCGTCACGTCCTTGATCTGCGAACGGCACGAAAAGCCAGGTGCTGCGACGCGGGCGTCGGGCGGGGTCTCGCGGACGGCCGGGGCGAGGCGCAGTTCGGCCATCTGCTTTGAGACGCTGACATGCTCGCTCTCGTAGCCGAAGGCACCAGCCATGCCGCAGCAGCCCGCATCGACGGCGTAGACGTCGTATCCGGCCCGGGCAAGGGCCTGCTCCGTGGCCTCGGTGCCGATGAGGGCCTTCTGGTGGCAGTGGCCGTGTAGGAGGACCGATCCCTCCCCCCGCCATGTGACCCCGTCGAGGGCTCCAGTTTTGGCCTGCTCGGCCATGTACTCGCTGAACGTGTAGGCCGCGTCGGCCACGGTTTTCGCATCGGGCGCCTCCGGCATCAGGTCCAGGAACTCGTCGCGGAGCGTCAGGATTGAGCTCGGCTCCAGGCCCAGAATGGGCACGCCCTGCTCGGCGTACGGATGGAGGGCCTCCACGGTCTGACGGGCGCGC
>CAZRPQ010000046.1:0-10276 GCA_964601725.1 uncultured Salinivenus sp.
GCACCTGAAAGAGGACGCCACAGGCAATGTCCTCGTCGCGGTCTGCGTGCAGGGCGAACACGTCGCGGTCGGCAAAGTCCTGACTGACGACCTTCTGCTGCTGGGAGTAGTCCTTCAGCGCCTGAATCTGATCGCGCAGGCGGGCGGCCTCTTCGAAATTGTGCTGGTCGGACTGCCGCTCCATCTCGTCCTTTAGCAGACCGATGAGCGCCTGCGTCTGGCCGTTCAGGAGCTTCTTGACCTGCTCGATCGTCTGCATGTAGTCCTCCTCGGACTGCTTTCCCACGCACGGGGCCTTGCAGTTGTCGATGTGATACTGGAGGCAGACGTCGTGCTTGCCGGCCTCAATCTTGTCCTCGCTCAGGTCGAGGGAGCAGGTGCGGAGCTGAAAGACCGACCGGATCGCGTCCATCATCGCATTCATCTTCGACACGTCCGCGTAGGGCCCAAAATACTCGGACCCGTCCTGCTTCACGGTGCGCGTCTTGAAGACGCGGGGGAAGCGCTCGTTCTTGATGCAGATGTAGGGGTAGGTCTTGTCGTCCCGCAGGTTGACGTTGTAGCGGGGCTGCAGCTCCTTGATCTGGTTGTTCTCCAGGATGAGCGCCTCCGCCTCCGTGTCCGTGACGATGATGTCCACGTCGACGGCCTTCTGCACCATCACCTTGATGCGGCCGTCGCGCTGCCGACTGTCCTGGAAGTAGGTCCGTACCCGCTTCCGCAGATTTTTGGCCTTGCCGACGTACAGGACGGAGTCTTCCCCGTCCAGAAATTTGTAGACGCCCGGATCGGTGGGGAGGGACTCCAGCTTCTGGACGAGTGTATCGGGTTTCTCGTCGAGCAGCTCGCTCATCGTGCAGGGCTATGGCACTAGGTAGGATGCACATCCACGCTACGCTCGCTCCGGTGGCATGGTTCAATCGCCTGGGGAAATGAGGTCGAGGGATCAGCCGGCACGATCAGAGGCGAGACCTATCATGTGCGCAGCTCTTGCCCTCAATGTTATGATTTTGACAATTCAAACACAGAGGGGAGTCCGGATGTCACGGCAGTCACGTGATCTATTTTTCCTGATCCATGGGTGAATCGGGCTCTCCAATCTGTTTTCGTGGTGTGGTATCCGCCTGAAGGGCCGCCGATTACAGGCCCGAAAAGCAATCTTGGGTGGACGATTCCTGCTTCCGTGCCCATTACCGATCCGTGTAGAAATTCCTAAACTTTATTCCAGGACCTAATGGTGAGTTGAGGCGCCCCGGCGAGACGCCTCAACGGCTTTAAGAACTTCCTCAACGCCTCGGTATTGGAGAAACCGAACCCAAAAGCTTTGTTACAACTCTGAACCTCGCGTTCTCAGGCCTGCTAGTGGACAGCTGCTCTCGCCGGAACGTGTCACCGGACGGCCCCCGGCTGTCCTGCGAGGAAACGACACGGCCGAGTCTCGGTCGTGTCATCCGTGCGGCTGAACTCCGACGTTCGTCGCTCTTCCTTGTTCTCGCCGCAAAAGCACTGCCAGACCATGTCCGACGATTCGTCCTCTAGCCAGCGCAGATCCTCTGACGATGCGGGCAACGCTGCTGAAGGTATGGGTGACCCTGCGCCAGATGGGCCTACGTCAGGAGACACTTCGGCACCGGCCGGGTCTGAGCAAGCCTCAGGCGAGTCCATTGTCGGGGACCTGATTCGTCGCCGCGTCCCACAGGTCCTGGCGGGATACCTGGGCGTGACCTGGACGCTGTTTGAGCTGATGCAGTGGCTGACCGATCAGTATCTGGTGTCCCCGTATCTGGGGCAGGCAGTCCTCTTTGGGCTTCTGATGCTGGTGCCCGCGGTGCTTCTGGTAACATACCGGCACGGTCGTCCCGGCCCCGACCGGTGGACGCAACTGGAACGGTATGGCACGGTCGCGAACGTGGTCGTAGCACTTCTTGTCCTGGGGCTTGCCTACGGCGATACCGAGCTCGGGTCGATGGTGAAAATGGTCCGGGCCGCGCCGGGCGACACCACCGCCGCCGAGGACACGACCCAGGCGGCCAAAACCCAGGCGGCCCCCCGCCAGGTGCCGAAGAAGGAGTTCCGGAAGCGGGTGGCCCTCTTCTACTTCGAAAACAAGTCGGGCGAGCCTAGGCTCGACTGGGCCCGATACGGGCTCCCGGAAGCCCTGGAGACGGACCTCGATCAGGATCTCTTCGTCCGCGTGAGCACGGGATTCGTGGAGAAGCTTCGCCAGAAGGGCTTCGAGGATGCTACGGGGGCTCCCTTGACCCTGAAGCAAGAGATTGCCCAGAAGGCGCGGCGGCAACACTTCCTCACCGGCAGCCTCCGGCCGTCAGACTCGGGCGTGACGGTGAGGACGGAGCTGCGGGAGACGGAGACGGGCGATCTGGTGGAGGCCCGCACCGTTACGGGATCCAGTGTCCTCGACGTGACCGACCGCGTCTCCGTTCAACTGCGGAAAGACCTCGACATTCCTTCGGCTCACCTCCAGCAGACCGAAGACCTGCCCGCCGCCGAACTGACGACGAGCTCCCCGAAGGCCTTCCGGGCCTACGCGAAGGGACTCGCGGCCTGGCAGATCCGAAACGATCTGGATGCCGGTCAGCAGGCACTCGAGAAAGCCGTGGGGCTGGATTCCACGTTCGCGCTCGCCCAGTGGCGACTCTTTTCGGTCTGCCGGCAACAGAACCGGAGCACAAAGGCTGAAGCCGCAATCTCGGCGGCCATGGAGCACTACTACAAGCTTCCGTTGCGGTACCAATTCGAGGTCAAAGACAGCTTCTACTCCTGGAACCAGGAGCCGGACAAGCGCCTCGAAGTTGCCAAGATGCGCGTCGAGTTCTACCCGGAGGATGTGGAGGCCCACCTCCAGCTCGCCGGCCTGTACCAGCAACGCAACCGAAACGAGGCGGCGCTCCGGCAGTACCGGCGCGTTTTGGAAATTGCCCCCAGCCCCGAGCAGTACTACGATTCCATCGGCGACATCCAGAAAGAGATGGGCCGGTACGAAGAGGCCCGCTCCTCCTACCGGAAATATGCCAACCATTTTCCGAAGGACCCTGACCCGTTCCGCGAACTGGGGAGTCTTTTCCAGCGGACCGGAGATCTAGACAGCGCGGCCACGTACTTCGAGAAGGCCCATCTCCTCGAACCCGAAAATGTGAGGTACCTGGTTCGCCTGGGGCTCCTGAGGACCTTCAGGGGAAAGTTTGACGCCGCTCTTCAAACCTACGAGAAAGCTCAGGACGCAGCGACCACCCTCTCTCAGCGGGCGCAGGTCCTTACAGCACAGATCGGCCACTACCGTATTCGGGGGCAGATCGAAAAGGCGCTGCAGGTCCGCGAGCAGCTTATCTCGATGCCCTCCGCTCCTCCGTCCTTCGTGATCCGCTGGAGGGCGATCACTGCCTTCCTGTACGCCGAAATCGGCGAAGAGGACAAGGCCCTTCGGATCATAGAGAAGGCACAGCAGGAGGCCCAGCCGCCTCTCGATCGGCTCGCCTCGCTGGGTCGAGTGGGGGTGTTCAAAGCGACACAGAATGCGAAGGCCCTGGAGAAGCTCCTTCCCAAATATCAGTCTGTGATTGAGAACTTCGGGCTCACGGCCCGCCAGTGGGTAGTCGAAATGACGCGAGGGGACATCCGTCGCCTGCGGGGCGAATGCCCGAAGGCGCTTCCGCTTTACGAGGAGGCACTCTCTTACAACCCAAGAGCAGTCCAAAAAGTCCTCATACGCGTACAGAAGGCCCGGTGCTACCGACGGGAGGGACAACTAGAAAAAGCGCAGGCTGAGGTGGAGAAGGCGCTCCGCAAAGTTCCGATCCATCCCGAGGCTCTTCGCGAAAAAGCCCTGATCCACCAGAAGCGCGGGGAGGAGGCAAAAGCGGCGGACGCCACGGAGGAGGCGCTCCGCGTCTACGAGCCTGCCGACTCCGCCCACATGAAGGCCCGCCGCGTCCGATCCCTCCACGACGACCTCACCAAAACCTAATGCGATGCGGCGAGCGGGGCATCGCTTCCAGTGTCCTCCCCCAGATCTCCCGCGGGCGTGCGTCCCGGCCACAGACCGTCCGGTAGTTCTTAGAGTAATTCTGGTGGTACTGCTCCGCAGCGTAGAACGCGTCGAGGGACTGACTATCAACGGAAATCGTCACCGTGTTCTTCAACTGCTGCGCGAGACGGCGCTGCCGGGCGGTGTGTGCAGAGACAGCGGGCCGGCATTGCGAGCCCCGGTCGCAAAACGGCGCGCCGCCGGGCCCGCACGGCGCGCTACCCCATGTAGTACAGCTCCGCCCCCGGCCCCAGCGGCAGGCCCAGCAGGACCCAGAGCAGGAAGACGATGGTGCTCACGATCCCAAACCCGACGGAGTACGGAAGCATGAGCGCGATGATGCTCCCGATGCCCGCGTCCTCGTCGTAGCGCTGCGCGAAGATGATGACGAGCGGGAAGTAGGGGAGGAGCGGCGTGAGGATGTTGGTGAACGAGTCCCCGACGCGGTAGGCGGCCTGCACCGTTTCGGGGGAGTAGCCGGGATCGCCCGCCAGCATGAGCATGGGGACGAACACCGGCGCCATGATGGCCCACTTGGCCGAGGCGCTCCCCACGAACAGGTTGATGAGAGCGGAGACGAAAATGAAGGAGAGGAGGAGCGGGATGCCCGTAAAGCCCACGCTCTGCAGGGCATCGGCCCCGCTGATGGCGATGATGGAGCCGAGGTTGGACCACTCGAACATGGCGATGAAGTGGGCCGCGGCGAACGCGAGGACGATGTAGGCGCCCATGTCGGCCATCGTGTCCGCCATCATGTCGGCCACGTCCGAGTCGTCCTCGATCTCGCCGACGGCGATGCCGTAGGCCAGGCCGGGGAGGAAGAAGAGGAAGACCATGAGGGCGACGATGCTCTCGATGAGGGCCTCAAACTCGGCCAGGGGCGCGCCCTCTGGGACGGACAGAAGAACGACCCCGATAATGGACGCAAGGGTGACGATGCCGGCCCAGCGCAGTCCGCGCCGCTCCTCGTCGGTCAGTTCGCTGGATTCGGTGTCTTCTTCGTCGAAGTCCCCCGGCGGCTCGTACTCGCCGAGGTAGGGTTCCACAATGGATTCTGTGATGTAGGCGCCGAGCACCACGAAGACGGGAGTGAGGCCAATCATGAGCCACCAGTTGGCCGTGACGGGCACGCTGTAGTCCTCCGCGATCAGCTGGGCGGCGGGCTCGGTGAAGCTGGCCAAGAGGGGGTCGAGGGAGGTCAGCAGCAGGTTGGCGCTGAAGCCGGCCGAGACGCCCGCGAAGGCGGCCCCGAGGCCCGCGAGGGGATGGCGGTCGACACCATAGAATAGCACCGCGCCGAGGGGGATGACGACCACGTAGCCCGCGTCCACGGCGAGGCTCGACATAATGCCCGCAAACACGAGGGCCGCGGTCAAGAGCGAATTGGGCACGCTGGCGACGAACGACTTGAGGGCCGCGCTGATGAGGCCTGTCTTGTCGGCCACCCCAATGCCCAGCATGACGACGAGCACGAGGCCGAGCGGGGGGAAGTCCGCAAACGTCTCCGCCATGTCCGTAAAGAGGCGGCGGATGTTTTCGTCGGAGAAGAGGTTGTCGGCCGTAATGGTCTCGTCGGTGCCCGGATGCACCACGCTCACGTCGGCCGTGTGGGTGATCCAGGACGCCACCATCACGATGGCGATGAAAATAAAGAAGAGGGTGACCGGATCCGGAAGCGCGTTGCCGGTTCGCTCAACGTAGTCGAGCGCGCGCTGGGACCAGCTGGAGGAGGCATCGGTGGAGGGAGCGTCGGTAGCCATGTCGCAGGAGTCGTTGCGTCAGCACAGTTCAAGAGCGCGTTTGATACTACGAAAACGAGCTGGCAGACGCAACGTCTTCCGGAAAACGCCTCAACGTGACAGTGAGGCGCAGTCCCTACTCCTGTGCAAGAGACGCGTCCGTCATGGCGTTCTTGCCCCAAATCTCGCGGAGTCGGGCATCCCGCCCACAGCCCGTGCGATAAGTCTTATACTCCCGCGGATTCTTCTTGTAATAATTCTGGTGGTACTCTTCCGCGGCGTAAAAGGCGTCCAGGGACTGCACGTTAACGGCAATGTCCTGATCGAACTGGTCCGCCACCGCGTCCTTCGATTCCTGCGCGAGTCGGAACTGGCGGTTGTCATGCGCAAAGATGGCGGGGCGGTACTGCGAGCCGCGATCACAGAACTGGCCGCCGCCGTCGAAGGGATCGACGTTGTGCCAGTACACGCGCAGCAGGCGCTCGTAGTCGACCATCGTCGAATCGTAGACGACCTGGACGACCTCGGTGTGCTGAGTCGCCCCGCTGGCCACCTCACGATACGAGGGGTTGGCCTGTTCGCCGCCGGCAAACCCAGAGGTCGTGGACGCGACGCCGTCGATCTTGTCGTAGGG
Organism: uncultured Salinivenus sp.; assembly: GCA_964601725.1. GTDB lineage: Bacteria > Bacteroidota > Rhodothermia > Rhodothermales > Salinibacteraceae > Salinibacter. Next base: position 6,419 of record CAZRPQ010000046.1, read on the forward strand.
CGGCTCCATGCACCAGAAACACCCCCCGGCGAACGTCGCCGTGTCGCTCACGGCGGGGTCAAGGTCGGGGGCGGGAGAGGAGGGACGATCCGCGTCGGAGGACGAGGAGGAGAGGAGAAGTCCCCCGGACAGAAGGAGGACGAGAAGAGCCCCGAAAAACCAGGAGTATTTGGAGAACAGCTTCATGGTCGCGGAATTTTGGGAGAGAGGTGTTCGGCGATATACTCATCTGCCTTCGTGCAGACGCACTAAGTGCTCTCAAAGGAAATTAGTTTCCGAAAGGCCGGAGCTGTTACACCCTCGTCGTTGACCTCTGGATGAATGGGTCTCGGGATCTCGAGATGAGGGCATCCGTCCGCCGTTTTGGACCCACCTCCCGCACCAGGGAACGGAAACGGTCACAACGATCCGTGCTCGGCCTCCAGAAGAAGGGTCCCCTCCTGGAAAACGGACGTGCGGAAGTAGGTGCACGAGGCCTGCGGCGGATCGGCGTACTGTGCCGTGTGGAGGGCAACGAGGCCGTTGACCGCCTCGCTCAGCTCCTCAATGGCGTCGTCGATGTAGACGGGAATGAGGATCTCGTCCATTGCGTCCCGCAGCTGCTCGAAGGCGTCGGCAAACTGAGTGCGGGCCTCGGGCGGGCGCCGGTCCTCCACAGTCAAATCGCCGTTCTCGGCGCGGAGGGCACAGAGCGTCGTCCCCTCGCTGAGGTCAGAATCCACGATCGCCACCGTGTGGGTGGTCTCCGCGGACGATCGGGCGGGCGCACCAGACAGTTTGAACGAGGTGTCGGGGCCACCGACGAAATGAACGGTTGGGGGGGGCTCGGTAACCTCGATGTACGGCAGGTCGACGGGGTCTGAGGACGCTTCGGTCCAGGTTCCGTCCTGAGGGACGTAGTAGCTCATCGCAGCGGGAGGAGGGGAGGGATCTACAGACTGTTCGTTGAGAGGACGCAGTAGGGTCTCGCGAGAACCGCAAGGACGCAAGACCCGATCCCGGCACGTCTCCTCAGTGCCGCGGCTTCAACTCAACCCGGTCGTCCTCCCGGAACGCATCCGCCCAAAACCTCGCCCCGGCCTCAATTCGGCCGTAAAGGGAGCGATCGTTCTCCCGGATAAACCGAAAGTTTGGCCCTTTTTGGACGGTCCACTTCTCAACGCAGCGAATGTCGTCGATCGGCACGTGCTCCTCCATGTACCCGCTCCAATTCCATCCGGAGACGACAACTGCGTTTTCGTAAAGGTTAATCTTCCCAAACCAGAGCGTACGTTTTTCGAAGTGAAATGGGGATGACAAAATTGGAGAACGTGATTTCAATGTGAGGTGGGAATGGTGAACCTTGGATTTATCATCCAAAGCTACTTCCCAAGTCCATGTAAGATGCGGTGGGGCAGAAAAATCTCCGTTAATTTACCGGTCTCCGTAGGTGTGTTCGGAGCGCTCCTCCACCCGATCAGTGGCGGGCGGCGGGGTGGGCGAGAGGGCACTGATTTCGGCGCGGAGGTCCTCCGTCATTGCAATGTCCAAGGCGCCAAGCGAGCCTTCGAGCTGGTCCAGCGTGCGGGCGCCGATGATGGGGGCGGTGACGGCGGGGTGGTGGGCCACCCATGCGACGGCGAGGCTCGCGGGATCGTACCCGTGCTCCTCGGCAAACGTGGTGAAACGGTCGGCGACCTCGTAGTGAACGTCCCTGCCGTAGCGCGTCTGATACATCGGGTTTTCCACGAGCCGCCCCTTTTCGGGCCGCCGGTCCACCCCGTACTTGCCCGTCAGGAGGCCGCCGCCGAGGGGGCTGTAGGACAGCACGCCGAGGTTCTCGCTCTGGGCCAGGGGCAGCAGCTCCACCTCGGCCTGTCGCTTCGTGAGGTTGTACATGGGCTGAATGACGTGAAAGGGCGTCCGTCCCTCGGCGCGCTGGTGGCCGAGGGCCTTCATGACCTGCCAGGCGGCAAAGTTGGAGGCGCCGAGGTAGAGGACCTTGCCCTGTCGCACGAGATCGTCGAGGGCGCGGAGCACCTCCGGGAGCGCCGTCCTCTCATCGAACCGGTGGATGAAAAACACGTCGATGCGATCGGTGCCGAGACGCCGCAGGCTGTTTTCGACGGCCCGGACGAGATGATAGCGACTTGCGCCCCGGGCATTTGGGTCGTCGCCCATGGGAAAGTAGGCCTTCGTGGTGAGCACGACCTCGTCCCGGCAGTCGGCCACGAGGTCGCCCAGAATCTCTTCGGAGCGGCCGTCTTCGTAGACGTTCGCGCAGTCGAAGACGTTGATCCCGGCCTCTCGGCAGCGCCGAACCATGGCGGCGGAGGTCTCGCGATCGGCCGGGCCGCCGAAGGGCATGGTGCCCATGCAGAGGGGCGACACTTTCACGCCGGTGTCGCCGAGGTAGCGGTAGGTGGGGAGGGGCATGGGGCAAGGGGGCTGTGTCAGGAGGGGGGACAGCAAGAGTGGGGTCTCTCGGCTAGTGAGGGGGGATTAGGTCACGAGTTTATGAGTCATGAGTTTATGAGTCATGAGTTTATGAGTCACGAGTTTGGGAGTCATGAGTTTGTGGTCAGGAGGGTGCGCGTCCGGGCGTGGGGACGGTGGCTGTCCCCCCCAAAACCCCAATTTCGAGTAGGCCCGTGATGAGAACGGTCCGGTGTTATTCGTCCAGGAAGTGACGGATCAGTAGAGGAGCGAGGAGGGAGAGAGGCGCGTGGGTCAGGTTGTGGTGCTCGCCGGGGAGGATCGTGAGCCGGGCATTGGGAAGCTTTTGGTGGAGGGCCAGCGGGGCCTCGGAGCCGAAGAGGGGATCCCGGTCCACCGATCCGACCAGCGTGGGCGCTGAAATGTCGGGGAGCGTCTCGGACAGCGCGTCGGAGATGTCCGGCAGGCGTTCGACGAACGTTCGCAGGCGGCGGAGCAGGCGGGTGGGATGCTCGTGGCGAGCTCGGAGGCGCGCGGCTCGGTCGGGGGCCTGTTCCGCGAGGGCATCGACGTCGAGGCGTTGCCGCATCTGGTTCGCCTGAGCCTCGGTCCACTGGACGTTCGTTTGGAAGACCGCGAGCCGATCCACGCGGCCCGGGCAGGCGTGGGCGAGGCGAAGGGCCACGCCGCCGCCCAGCGAAAAGCCGAAGACATGCGCCGAAGACACGTCGAGCGCATCGAGGACCGCCCGGGCGTCCTCGGCGAAGAGATCCAGGGATAGATCGTCCGCGGCAGGAAACGCAGAGGCCCCGTGCCCGCTCAGGTCGATCCCCACAAGGTGAACGGCGGACTCCAGCCGGCGCATGAGCGGGGCGGTGTCGTTGAGCGTGCACCCGGCGGCCCCGTGGAGGACAAGCAGGGAGGGGCGGTCGCGTTGCCCTCGCTCGTACACCGAGAGGTGGCCGTCGTGGCGGGGCACCTGAATGGGAGACCAGGAGGGAGGAACCGACTCACAGAACTCGACCAGGACCCCGTGGGTCTCTTTCGGATGGACGAAGGCGATCTGCTTGTCGTCGGCTCCGGGCTGCGGGGTCTCGCTCAGAAGATCGAATCCCGCGTCGCGGAGCCGCGACATCGTGGCGCTCAGGTCGTCGACCTCGAACGCCACGTGGTGCATCCCTTCGCCTCGGCGATCGAGGAAGCGCTGCACCGGCGAATCCTCGGTGAGGGCTTCGAGGAGCTCCAGCTTTGCCGCTCCGGCGTTGAGGAAGTGCGTGCGCACTCCCTGCTCGGCCACCGTCTCGGCCTTGTACGGCCGAACGCCCAGTAGCTTGTGGAAGCATTCCACGACGGCCTCTACGTCGTCGACGGCGATGCCGATGTGCTCAAGGCGGGGCATGGTTGGTGGGGCGTTGAGGGTTTTGTGTTGAGGGTTTTGTGTTG
>CAZRPQ010000047.1:0-10107 GCA_964601725.1 uncultured Salinivenus sp.
GGACCCGTCTACCCCGGTCCCCGACTCGACCTCTTCCCGGGTCGGGTGGTAGTACCTGGGTCCTCGATCCGCACCGTTCCCTTAATCAGCCTTCTTATAGTATGACCCTTCTGCGTGCATGTGTTCTATGCACTGTTTTTCTTCTTCTCCTCACCCCTTCGACACTTGCCCAGACCCCAGATACGGCTGGCACAGACGGCGAGCGGGTCCGGCTCCCCGAGATTACGGTAGAGGCCGTCCGCTCCGCGGAGACTGAGGCCTCCGCTCCGTTCGCCGTAACGGTCCAGACGCGCTCTCCCGAGGAGGTTGCTCTCACCTCGTCGGCGTCACTGGACGACGTACTGCGCCCGTTCCCCGGCATCTGGGTCAACGATCGACACCACTTCGCCCTTGGGGAGCGCATTAGCGTGCGAGGCGTAGGATACCGGTCAAACTTTGGGGTCCGCGGGGTGCAGGTGCTCTACGACGGCGTGCCGCTCACTCTACCCGACGGCCAGGCCTTTCTTGACGTGGTGGAACCGGCCGTGGTGCGGCAGGTCGAGCTTGTGCGCTCTCCGGCCTCGGTGTTCTGGGGAAACGGCAGCGGAGGCGTGCTTTTTCTCTCCTCCTCTCCGGAGTCATCTCCACCGTCCAATCGTGTCCGGGTACAGGGCGGAAGCTACGGGCAGTGGCAAGGCCTCGTAGAAGGCGGGGGGGCGGTTGGTCCCTGGACCGTTCACGGATACGCTTCCGGCCAGCGTCAGGAGGGCTACCGCACCCACAGCCAAGGCTACCGCATCCGGGCAGGCGGTACGGCCCGCCGGTCGTTAGGCCCTCGCACTGGCCTTCGCGTGATGGTGGCGGCCGACCAGCAGGATACCGAAAATCCCAGCAGCCTGACTCGTAAGCAGTTCGAAAGCGACCCCACGAAGGCCCGACCCGCGTTCGTGGATGTGAACGCGGGCAAGCAGAGCTCTCAGGTTCAACTCGGCACCACCCTCAACCACGACTTCGGGGGCGCTACCTTCTCCGGGACCGCCTACGGCCTTCGCCGCGACCTCGACAATCCACTAAACTTTGCCTTTATCCGTTACGAGCGGTGGAGCGGCGGCACTCGGTTCACGCTGCGTCGATCGAAGGGTCGATTGCAGGGGGGGCTGGGTGTGGACGCTGGGATTCAGTCCGATGACCGAATCGAGTACGATTCCACTTCCGCAAGTGGCAACCCCGCTGGTGAGGTCGGTCTTGAGCAATTGGAGACAGTTCTCAACGGGTCGGCGTTCGGTTACATCCGCCTCAACGCCACGGATCGGCTTGCTCTCACAGGGGGGATCCGGATTGACCAGATGAGATTCGAGGCCGACGACCGACTGACCCGCGACGGTGATCAGTCCGGCACCCGCACATTCTCATCGGTAAGTCCTTCCTTTGGATTCTCGTTCGACACGGGGTACGGCCGCCTCTTTGCCCAGTACAGCACCGCGTTTGAAACGCCGACGGCCTCTGAGCTCTCGAATCGTCCTGGCGGGGGAGGCGGATTCAACCAGCAGGTCGACCCGCAGCGTACGCGGGGATTCGAGATTGGGGCCCGGGGCGCCCTTCCGTCCGTACAGCTACAGTTCGACGTAGCCCTGTACCGCCTCGAAGTGGACGAACTTATTTCTGCGTATGAGGCCCCCGATGGACGTGAAGTCTACGATAACCTCGCCGCGAACACGCACGACGGCGTTGAGGCCAGCCTCACGTGGCAGGCCACGCCTGGATTCGAAGTGGCGGCCCGCTACACGGGAAGCCGGTTTGTAATTGAGGAGGCAAGCGACTCGTCCCTGGTCGGCAATCGGGTTCCCGGAATCCCTAGTCGGCGCCTCTACCTCCACACTGAATTCTCCCATGACGGATGGTGGGGGCGGATCTCCGGCCAAGGCGTTCCAAGCTATTACACCAATGATGCCAATACCGCGGAAGCTCCCCGGTACGTACTCATCAACCTCAATCTCGGACACGAGGGTATCGAGATGAGCGGACTCACGTTGAAGCCGTTCGTGACGATCAATAATGTGCTAGACGAGCGGTACGCCGGATCTGTAGTGGTCAATGCCTTTGGCGGACGTTACTACGAGCCCGCCCCCGAACGGTCGTTTGCCGCAGGGCTCAACGTGGTGTGGTAGCTCTGCTATACAGCCTGCCAAGTTTCTTCTCCATCCGCCGCCCGTCACCCCCACGCCATCCGCGGCGTCGTGAGCGCATACGCAGCGTCGCTCGGCATCACGACGATGAGGCCCGTCGCCACTGGCGCTTCGGGGCGTCCCTCCAGCTCAACTAACCCCGGTTTGCCGAGGGACGCTTCAGCACCTCCGTTCTGTCAGCCCAATTTTCCCCTTAGCTCAAAGGCCGGGTCGTAGCTCTCCACCTCGCCCTCCCGGAAGGCGATCAGGGCAACGTTCGTGATCCCGAAAATGAGAATCTTGGACGCGCTGGCCAGTTTCGCCAATTCCAGGACGGGGACGAACGCAATGAGCCCAAACAGCAGTCCTCCGGTCACGAGGATGGAGCGCCCCGGCGTTCGGAACCGGTCGCTGATCGCACTGACGCTGTTCGGTGGCGTCGGCCATCGGGGGTAGGCTCGAGTGAAGAAGGTCGGGCGGGGTGCCCCCGACGAGGACGTACACGACGACGTACACGGGAACCATCCCCCAACGGAGACGAGAATCCCAAGCGGCAGGGTGCGGTCCGGCTGTTCCACCTCCTCGGCGATGCTCGCGATTTTGGTCACCCCGGCACAGGAAACGAGGACGAATCCTGTGGCGGCCAGCAGTCCACCTACCCCCTTCTCGAAGAAGGGCTGAAACTGCCCAGGACGGACCTCAATGGCCCCCTCGGCGCTGAAGGCGAAGAGGACGAGCAGGACGAACGCGCTTTTGAAGACGAGCGAGAACCACGCCCCGAGTCCGGCGATCGTCCCCATCAAGGGCCCCATGGCGCGGTCGATGTAGAGGTACGTACCCCCGGCTTCCGGCATCGCCGTGGCCATCTCGGCCTTGGAGAGGGCGGCCGGGAGCACCAGGAGGCCTGCGAGGAGGTACGCCAGAATGACTGACGGGCCGGCCTTCCCCACCCTCTGATCGGTGTCGGAGAGGATCGTGGAGAACAACGAAGGGCAGGAGAAACAGGCCTCTCCCTCTCACGGTCCTCCCACGCTCCCCTGCTCTCGCTCCGCTCTTCCCCACGCGCCTCTCCTGCCGGGTGATGTTTGTGTGAGGGTAAGACCAACGGCGAACTCCGAGCGACGTATTGCTTATCAGTACGAGTAGCCAACGCTTGTCTCGTTTCCCCTCTGGCACGTTTGGCTCGTCTCTGCACATCCCCCGCGAACCGACGCACCCCGTTCGTACACATGATCGATTCCCTCCCTCCGGACGCCCTTCGCCAACGCTTCGACTTGTCGGACTTTGACTTCGAGACGACCGCCGACCTGCCGGCCGAGACGGAGATGGTGGGTCAGGACCGCGCCATCGAGGCACTCGACTTTGGCATGAACATCGACGCCGAGGGCTACAACGTTTTTGCCCTGGGCCCTGCGGGCACCGGCCGCCGCGAACTCGTGCAGCACCTCCTGGAGGAGGAGGCCGCCACGGAGGAGACGCCCCCGGATCTGTGCTACGTCAACAACTTCGACGACGAACGCGAGCCCCGCGCCCTTCGCCTTCCGGCAGGCCGCGGGTGCGAGCTCAAGGAGGACGTGGACGCCCTCATCGAGGACCTCCAGACGGCCCTTCCCGGCACGTTCGAGAGCGAGGAGTATCAGTCGCGCCGGGAAATGATTCAGGAAGAGGTACGGGAGGGCCAGGAGGCGGCGCTCGAAGACCTGCAGGAGCGGGCGCGCGAGAACAACATCGCCCTGATTCGCACCCCGCAGGGATTCGTCTTCACTCCCATCCGGAACGGGGAGGTCGTGCCCCCGGAAGAGGTCGAATCGATGCCCGAGGAGGAGCGCGAGAAGGTGCAGCAAAAGATCGAGGGGTATCAGGAAGAGCTCCAGAACATCCTTCGAAAGGTGCCCGAACACCAGCGGGAGGCCCGCCAGCGCATTGAGGAGTTGAACAAGGAAATGGCGGCGCTCGTCGTTGACGATCTCATCGATGAACTGCGCGACAAATACGCCGACCTCAGCGACGTTCAGGACTTTCTGGACAACGTGCGGGCCGACCTCATCGAGAACGTCGACTTTTTCGTCCAGGCGGCCCAGCAAGGCCAGAGCCCTGGGCAGCAAGGCCCACAGCAGATGATGCAGCAGCAGGGGCAGCAGGGCGGCGGGCAGCAGGCGCCGGCGCCGGACGGGGCCTTCTGGCGCCGCTACCGCGTCAACCTCATTGTCGACCACGAGGACACCGAAGGCGCCCCGGTGGTCTACGAGGACAACCCCAACTACCAGAACCTCGTCGGCCAGGTCGAGCAGATTGCCCAGATGGGCGCGCTGGTGACCGACTTCAACCTGATCCGCCCGGGGGCCCTCCACGAGGCCAACGGCGGCTACCTGATCGTGGAGGCGCGGCAGCTGCTCACCCAGCCGTACGCCTGGGAGGGGCTGAAGCGGGCTCTCCAGAACAGCGAGATCCAAATCGAGTCGCCCGGCCAGGCGCTCGGCCTCATCCGCACCCTCACCCTGGAGCCGGAGGCCGTGCCGCTCGACGTGAAGATTGTGGTCGTGGGCGAGCGGCTGCTCTACTACCTCCTCGACGCCCTCGATCCGGACATGGACCGCCTGTTCAAGGTCATGGCCGACTTCGAGGGCGAGATTGATCGGGGCGAGGAGCAGGAGGCCGCTTATGCCGACCTCATCGCCACGACCATCGCGAACAAGGACCTGCACCCCTTCGATCGCTCGGCCGTGGCGCGGGTGTTCGAGCACAGCATCCGGCTGGTAAGCGACACCGAGAAGCTAAGTGCGCACGTCGAGCAGATTCGCGACTTGGTGGTGGAAGCCGACCACTGGGCCCAGGAGGACGAGGCCGACACGGTGACGAATGACCACGTCCAGCAGGCCATCGACGCCCAGATTTCCCGCGCCGACCGCCTTCGGGACCGCGTCCAGGAGTCCATCGAGCGCGAGAAGGTGTACATCGACACCGAGGGCGAGACGGTGGGCCAGATCAACGGCCTGTCGTACCTGGAGGTTGGGGGCTTTAGCTTTGGCAAGCCCAATCGCATCACCGCACGGGTGCGCCTCGGAGAGGGCGAAATCGTAGACATCGAGCGGGAGGCGGCCCTCGGCGGCCCCCTCCACTCGAAGGGCGTCCTCATCCTGTCGGGCTTCCTGGAGGGCCGGTTCGCGCAGCGATATCCCCTCTCCCTGTCGGCCCGTCTCGTGTTCGAGCAGTCCTACGGCGGCATCGATGGGGACAGCGCCTCCTCGGCCGAGCTGTACGCGCTCCTCTCGGCCCTGGCGGAGGTGCCCCTGAAGCAACCCCTGGCGGTGACCGGCTCCGTGAATCAACGGGGCGTGGTGCAGCCCATCGGGGGGGTCAACGAAAAGATCGAAGGCTTCTTCGACGTGTGCGAGACCCGCGGCCTCACCGGCGAGCAGGGCGTCCTTATTCCGGCCAGCAACGCCGACAACCTCATGCTGCGCCCGGAGATCGTGGACGCCGTCGACGCGGGCGACTTCCACATCTACCCTGTGGAGACGGTCGACCAGGGCATCGAACTTCTGACGGGCGTCGAGGCCGGCACGCGCGACGAACAGGGGGGCTTCCCGGACGATACAATTAACGGACAGGTAGAGGCCCGGCTTCACGAGTTTGCCGACCGTCGGCGCCAGTTTGCCCTGACGGACGGCCAGGCCGAGCTCTCCGAAGAGACATGAGACGAACGATGTACGACCATCCGCGCACAACCATGCCTACGCTTGAGCCCTCGTCGGCGTCGTCCTCCCAACTCTTTCGGCGGATCCTCGTCGCCCTCGACGCCTCCCCGCACAGCCGCGCCGCGCTCGACATGGCCGTGCAGCTGGCCGCCGACCTGGAGGCGGAGCTGGAGGGACTCTTCATTAAAGACGAGAACCTGCTCCGGGCCGCCCAGCTTCCGTTTGCCGAGGAAGTGCGTACCCACTCGGTCTCTCCGAAACGCCTGGACGACCGCCAGGTGGAGCGCCAGCTGCGCTATCAGGCCGAGCGGGCCGAGGCCGCTTTGCAGGACGCGACCGAGCTGTCGGAGGTCCCGTACAATTTTCGCGTCGTGGAGGGACAGGTGACGCGCGAGCTGTTCCGGGCCGCCGAGGACGTTGATCTCCTCGCCATGGGCAAAACGAGCACGCAGAGCAGCCGACGGCGGCTCGGCACCACCAGCGAGGCCCTCCTGTCCGAGTGCTCCACGCCGGTGCTCGTGCTTCGCCGAACTGCGCGCGAGCGACAGCCAATCCTCACGTACTACGACGGCTCGGACGCGGCGCAGTCTGCCTTGCGGGTGGCGGCCCGGCTCGCCACCCGAGGCGCTACCCATCCCCTCAAGGTGTTTCTGCCGACGGCGGACGCGGACGAAACGGAACGGCTCCGGAGGGAGGTGCAGGAGGAGTATGGGGATCGCGTTGCCGAGATCGAGGTGCGTCCCCTTACCCAGATCGAACGCGCCCGGCTCGCGACGCTCGCGCGCCGAGAAGGGCGCGGCCTCTTCGTCATGCCCGGCGGCTGCTCTCCGCTGTCCGACACGTCCCTCCAGCAGTTCCTCTACGAACTCGACCGCCCCCTGCTCGTGGTTCGGTGAGCACCTGCTTCCCTGCGTCATTCCCCCCAACAATCCGCGCTCCCTCCATGTCCCCTGTATTTCGCCTCTCGCTGCGTCCCGAGGAACATGGGAAGGTCACTCCGCTCGAAGTGCTCCGAGACTTTGCGGACGTGAAGACTGACTGGAGTTATTTGGAGGCGTATTCTCGCCACTACGCCGACCTCAAGGAGGCCCCCGGCTTGGTCCTTCGCCACCGTATCGACCCATCTTCGTACGTGGACTTTGGATTTGTGGGCACCTCTTCGGACGCGTCCACCCTGGAGCTCGCCGTGCTGGACCGGCCCGACTCGGACGCGCCCCTGTCGGCGGACGAGCGCAGCGTCCTCATCGACACGTTTCTCGATGCGATGCGCGACTACCTGAGCGAGCGGCCGGATCACGTTGCCCTGCGGGTCGAGCGCGACGCGGCCGACTCTCCGTCGTCGTAGGTCCTCTGCCGCCGGCCCCGTCACCCACCGACCAGCCAGGCGCTGAGTTCCCGCCCCATTGCCACGAGCAGAAGGCCGCACACCACGCTGCCCCCGACGTTGAGGAGGGCGAACAAGCCCCGATCGTCCCCCCAGAGCGCCACCGTGTCGAGGCAATAGGTAGAGAACGTGGTGAAGGACCCGAGGACGCCCACCACAAAAAACAGCCGGGCACTCTCTCCCCCGCTCATCCGCCCAAACAGCGGCACGGTCATTCCAATCAGGAAGCACCCGAGGAGATTGACCGTCCACGTGGCCCAGGGAAAGGACAGATCAAAGAGATGCGTAACGAGGCGGCCCGCGCCAAAGCGGGCGAGTGCGCCGAAGGCGCCGCCCAGGGCAACCGCAAGAGCAGACGTCATCGTCGGGAAGGGAAGCGATTTTAAGAACCACATCCTACTGTATTCACCACCCCCGATCGGGGTTGTTAAGGACGCGTAGATCTCCGCGCGCCGGGGCGCCCGGGACTGGCTCGCAGCGGTACACATCCTGCCCCGTCCTTCATACCTTGGAGGACCCGGACTGCCGCTCTCCCCGAAAGCCCCCCACACTCGTCCCACTCGTCCGATGCCCGACTCGGCCTACCGCACAGAGGTCGCCATCGTCGGCGGGGGCCTCGCCGGGATCACCACCGCCCTGGAGCTGCTGGAGCACGACTGCGAGGTGCTGCTCCTCGACCGCGACCGCCGCGACCAGTTCGGCGGCCTCGCGCGCTGGTCCTTCGGGGGAATCTTTTTCGTCGACACGCCGCAGCAGCGCTTCCTCGGAATCGATGATTCACCCGAGCTGGCGCTGCAGGACTGGCACTCATTCGCCGAGTTCGACGAGGACGACACCTGGCCCCGCCGCTGGGCGAAGCAGTACGTGCACCGCTGCACGGACGAGGTGTACCGGTGGCTCCGCGACCGCGGCCTCCACTTCCTCCCCGTCGTGCACTGGGTGGAGCGCGGCCTCTACGAGCCCGGCAACTCGGTGCCCCGCTTCCACATGGTGTGGGGCACGGGGCAGGAGCTCACGACCACCCTCATCGGCGACCTCCGGACCCACCGCAACGCCGACCGGTGTACCACGCACTTCCGCCACCACGTGACGGACCTGGAGCGGTCGAACGGACGCGTGAGCGGCGTCCGCGGCGTCGACGAGCGAACCGACACGCCGTTTCGGGTGGAAGCGGAGCACGTCGTCATCGCGGCCGGGGGCATCTGCGGCGACATCGAGCGCCTCAAGCAGCACTGGCATCCCAACTGGGGCCCCCCGCCGGAGACGATCCTCAACGGCTCGCACCGCTACGCCGACGGCACAATGCACGACGCGGCCGCCGAGCACGGCGCGAACGTGACCCACCTGGACAAGCAATGGCTCTACGCAGCCGGGGTGGAACACCCCGACGGTGGTCGCGGCAAGCCCTACGACGCCCTCAGCATCGTCCCGCCCAAGTCGGCCCTCTGGGTGAACCACCGGGGGGAGCGCATCGGCCCGCCGCCGCTCGTCTCCGGCTACGACACGCGCGACCTCGTGCAGCAAATCGGTCGTGAGGAGAAGCAGTACTCCTGGCAGGTGATGAACTGGGAGATTGCCACCACGGAACTGGCCATCTCCGGCTCGGAGTACAACGACGCGATGCGCGAGAAGCGGCCGGCGCGGTTCCTGTGGCGCCTCCTCACCGGGGCCGACGCGATGGTGCAGGACCTCATCGACCGGTGCCCGGACGTGGTGGCTGCGGACACGTTCGACGGCCTCGTGCGCGAGATGAACCGGATCAGCGACGACGCGGTGGACGGCGCCACGCTGCGGCGCGACATCGAGCGGTACGACGCCCACATCGAGCGCGGCGCCCCCTACCACAACGACGAACAGCTCCGCCGCATCGCCCACCTCCGCAACTACCGCGGGGACCGGGTGCGCACCTGCAAAGAGCAGAAGATCCTCGACCCGGACGCCACGCCGCTCATCGCCATCCGCGAGTTCATCCTCTCCCGCAAGTCGCTGGGCGGGGTGCAGACGGACCTCGACGGCCGCGTCCTGCAACCGCCCGCTGCGGACGGCTCCCAGGAGCCAATTCCTGGCCTCTACGCCGTGGGCGAGGCGGCCGGCTTTGGGGGCGGCGGCGTCCACGGCCTCCGCTCGCTGGAGGGCACCTTCCTGGGCACCTGCATCCTCGGCGGACGCCTCACCGGGCGGGCGATTGCCGACGGGGGCTGATCCCTCCCCTACTGTTGCTTCGTTGCCGATGTGTTCGCTGAAGAGAGTGCCGTTGTCGACGCGATCGCCGAACCAAAAGTTGGGAGGCCGGGGAGAAGGGGCCAATGCCGGTGCAGCGACGAGAGGGAACCGGGCATCGGTCTCTCCGCCTCTACTACTCCCGAGCCCGTCGGCGCAGGAGCGCGCGGTCCACCTTCATCTCGACAGCGGTCGGGATCGCCGCCTCGGGGAGCTCGTGCACCGCGTCCGGGATCTTGAAGGACGGAAGCGTGTCTGCCAGGGAGGCCCGCCAGTCGCCCGGCACGCCCCCGGTCGCCGAGCGGACGAAGGCGACGGGGCGCCGGCCGTATTCCTCATCCGGCACCGGCACCACCACGGCCCGCTCGATGCCCTCGACCCGCTCGAGCGCCGTCTCAATTTCTTCCGGCTGGATGTTTTCCCCCCCGGACACGAACTGCCGGTCTGCCCGGCCCTGGACGTGAAGACGCCCCTGCGCGTCGAAGCGGCCCAGGTCTCCCGTGGGGAACCACCCGTTCGCCCGGGGGTCCCGGATTTGCTCCCCATCGGCCCGACCGAGGCACAGGGGGGGCCCCGCCACGAGAATCTGCCCCTCGTCGTCAATCCGCACGCGGCGGTGCGGCAAAGGGCGCCCGGCCGTCCGCAGGGCGTCGAGCGGAGC
>CAZRPQ010000048.1:0-10084 GCA_964601725.1 uncultured Salinivenus sp.
GCTTCGCTCCGCTCGGAATGACGATTTTTAAAGTTGTTTTGCTGGTCTACTTAGTTCTGCCCGCTCGGCGACGCGGAGGTTGTCATCGATCTCCGGCACGGAGCTGATTCGAACACTGATCGGTGCTGATTCGCACATCCCCACACGCCTTCTGCTATGTCGCACGCCTCCTCCGACGGCTCGGCGTCCACCGGCGCCCTGGAGTCTCTGATGACGCTCGAGCAGTTTATTATTGATCGGCGCCACCACTTTCCCCCCGCGGCGGGCGCCTTTTCGCGGCTGCTGCGGGACGTGAGTGTGGCGGCCAAGATTATCAATCACAACATCCGCCGGGCGGGGATCCTGGACGTGGGGGGCGAGACCGGCACGGTCAATGTCCAGGATGAACGGCAGAAGAAACTCGACCAGATTGCCGACACGGAGCTTGAGCGTGCCCTGCGCCGGGGGGGAGAGTGTTGCCTGATTGGCTCCGAAGAGCAGCCCGAGACGATTCCGATGTCGCCGGACGCGAAGGCCCAGGAGCGGTTTGCCGTGTTCTTCGATCCGCTCGACGGGTCCTCCAACACCAACGTGAATGCGTCGGTCGGCACGATCTTTAGCGTGTATACCCTTCCCGAGTGGGCGGACCCGGACGACGCGCTCGACGTAGCGCTGCAGCCCGGGGCCGAGCAGGTGGCGGCGGGCTACGTGGCCTACGGGTCTTCCACCATGTTTGTCTTCACCACGGGGGACGGCGTAAATGGCTTTACCCTGGATCCCGGGATCGGCGAGTTCCTGCTTACCCACCCGAACCTCCGGATTCCGGACGAACGCGCCATGTATTCGGTCAACGAGGCCGACATCGAGGATTTCTCTCCGGAGCTCCGAGCGTATTTGGAGTGGCTGAAAGAAAAAGATCCGGATACGGGGAGCCGCATTCGGGCCCGGTACATCGGGTCGTTCGTGTCCGACTTCCACCGCAACCTCCTGACCGGCGGGCTCTACATGTACCCGTCGTCGACGAACCATCCCGATGGCAAGCTCCGCCTGATGTATGAGGCCAACCCCATGGCCTTCCTGGTGGAGCAGGCCGGCGGGCGGGCGTCCGACGGGCACCAGCGGATCCTCGACGTCGATCCCGACCGCCTTCACCAGCGGATTCCCCTGTTCATCGGGAGTGCGCCGCTGGTGGAAGCCGCGGAGGCCTTTCTGCAGGGTCGGGAGGCGGAGGTCCCGAGCGTAGCCTGAACGCACCCGGGGTTCCGTCGTACAGCCTGTGGTGAACAGGTTTGTTCTGACAGTCTGCCTGAGGAATGCCCGACCCGACGGATCCCGCGGTGGTCGATCCGCCCCAGAAGCCGGTGGACACAATGCACCGGCCCGACGCCCCCGACCGCACGTTCGAGGGCTGGTCTCCCGAGGTCTTCGAGATGCTCGACCGGCTCCGGGCGGAGCCGCACATCGACCAGTATAAGACGGAAAAGCCGGGCGTCACCGACCACCTGAAGGACCCGTTTCGCCGCTATCGAGACGACCTGGTGGTCAATTGGGTGCTCCCGAACCAGCTGGGCTTTGAGACGGAGAAGTACGTATTTAGCCGGCTTCTCAAGAATGACTTTGGGGCCGGGGGCTGTCACGACAATCTGTGGATGTCGTTTTACCGGCCCGAGACGCGGCGCCTCGAAGACGTGCAGATTACCCACCGCGTGTCGCCGGACGGATTTGCGGTAGGCATCTACGTGGGCGCCTACGCAACCGACCTGCTGAAGCAGGCCCAATCGCGCATTCAGGCGGCCCCCACCACGTACCTCGATCTCATCAATCCCCTTCTGGCCCGGGACGACTGGCGGTTGTCCACGCACCGTGGGTCTGGGGACAGCAAAACGCAGGACGCGGTGACCGAGCCCCTGGACGCCGTCCCCGAGAGCGTGGAGAAGGCGGACGGCATCCACGTGCGGCACTACCTCTCCCGTTCGGAGACGCTCGGCCTGGGCCCTCGCCTCGTCGACCGGGCCCTCGACCTTGTCTTCGACGTGTGGCCGATTTATCGGTTCTATCTTGCGGAAAAATAGGAGTTGAGACTCTGGTGATCATTGGGGTCATGTGGTGGATCAAGCGGTACCTCTGTCGTGCGTATTTCGTATTGCGTATTGCGTATTCGTATCTACTGAGACGTATTTCGTAGTTTGTGATACGTGAAAAGTGATGCGTGAGGAGAAAATATTCGACGTATAGTAGTCTCGCAGCTTTAGGGTTTTGGTAGGCGTTTTTTTGGTGATACGAAATACGAAATACGAAATATTTCCATCCTAAGCCTCAAATTCTCATGTCTCGCCTCGTTGAGGTTTCCACGTCTGACCAGGTTCAAACCATTCGCCTCAACCGTCCCGACAAGCGCAACGCGCTGAACGCGGAGCTCGTCACGGCCCTCAAAGCTGCACTCAGCGAGGCTGCCGACCGGGACGACGTTCGGGTGATTGTGCTTACCGGCGCCGGGTCGGCCTTCTCCGCCGGGGCCGACCTGGCGTCCCTTGAGGCGATGCGCGACGCCGGGCCCGTGGAGAACCAGCAGGATTCGCGGCACCTCGCCGAGCTGTTCCGGCAGATGTACCAGCACTCGAAGCCCGTTATTGCAAAGGTCAACGGGCACGCCATTGGGGGCGGGTGCGGACTCGCCGCGGTGTGCGACTTCGCGTACGCGGCGGAGGGGGCCAAGCTCGGGTTCACGGAGGTGCGCATCGGGTTCGTCCCGGCCATCGTGATGGTGTTTCTGCGGCGCAAGCTGGGCGAGACCCAGGCCCGCGACCTGTTGCTGCGGGGGCGTCTCGTGGATGCCCCGACGGCCGCAGAGATGGGGCTCGTCACCCGGTCGATTCCCGAGGAGGCGCTCACGGAGGCCGTCGATGACCTGGCCCAGGAGCTGGCCACGGAGACGAGTGGGTCGGCGGTGGCGCTCACCAAGCAGATGTTGGCCCGGATTCCGGGGATGGGGCTCGACGAGGCCCTCGATTACGCCGTGCAGATGAACGCGTTTGCCCGCGGGACGGACGACTGCCGGGCGGGGATCGATGCCTTCCTCAACGACGAGGACCCGCCGTGGAAGCAATCGGACGGAGGGGGAACAGCCGTGTAGATTCATTTGTGTACAAAACGCACACAACCCCCGTCCCGATCGTCAGGTCAACACTCCTATGGCTGTCTCAGGTAGCACGACGGTCCGCGTCAGCCATGACGTTCACCGTCGCCTCAAAAAAATGGCCGAAGCGGAAGACGTGACGCTCTCGGAGGCCATCGACCGCCTACTCGAGGAACGCCGCCGGGATCAGTTTTTTCGTCGGACCAACGAAGGGTTTGCCCGGCTCCGCCGTGAAGAGGAGGCCTGGGCGACATACGAGGACGAGACCGACGAACTTGGAGCGGCCTCGGACGATGGGTTGACCGAGTTTCCCTACGATGGCTGACTCTGCCTCTGAATCGGCGTCCACGGTCCCTCGGCGTGGGGATCTATGGTGGGTGAATTTTTCGCCCACCGAGGGACGGGAGCAGCGAGGAGATCGGCCGGCGTTCGTCCTTTCGGACACGCGGTTCAACGAGGGCCCTGCCGGGCTCCTGATTTCGGTTCCGCTTACGACCACCGACCGCCCAGACATTCCCACCCACGTTGAGGTGACTCCTGATCAATCTGACCTCGACCGGCGTTCATTCATCATGTGCGAGCGGCTCCGTGCTGCGTCGAAGCGCTGGCTCCGAGATCGAATCGGGCGGGTGCACGATTTGGAGGTCGTGCAGGCGGTCGAGGATCGGGTCCGGCTGCTCCTCAATTTGTGAGTCGGGAAACGCCATCAAAAGGCATTCAGGCACGAAATCTTTACGCGGGCCGCTACCATCTTCGGCGCGTAGCGCTTACATTTGTCATTGAACAGAGGCCCGTCTTTGCATCCTGCTGATTAACACTACGCTACCGCATTATGGGTAAAAATGTCGCAGAAAAACTGATTGAGAGCCACAAAGTCGGGGGGACGATGGAGGTGGGGGAGGAGATTGAGCTCGAGATGGACCAGACCCTCACCCAGGACGCCACGGGGACGATGGTGATGCTGGAGTTCGAGGCGATGGGCATTCCCCGCGTCCGGACCGAGCTGTCGGCGCAGTATGTCGACCACAACCTGATTCAGTCCGACTTCAAGAACCCGGACGACCACCTCTTCCTGCGGAGCGCCTGCAAGAAGTTCGGCGTCTGGTACAGCCGGCCGGGCAACGGCGTGAGCCACCCGGTCCACCAGGAGCGCTTCGGGGAGCCGGGCCAGACGCTCATCGGCTCGGACAGCCACTCGCCCGCCGCGGGGGCCATTGGCATGCTCGCCATTGGCGCCGGGGGACTCGACGTGGCCATGGCGATGGCCGGCAAGCCGTACACCATCAACATGCCCGAGGTGTGGGGCGTGGAGCTGACCGGGGAGCTGCCCGACTGGGTGAGCGCGAAGGACGTGATTCTCACGATGCTGGAGCGTCACGACGTGGACGGCGGCGTGGGCCAGGTCATCGAGTACTACGGCCCGGGCCTCGACAGCCTCGACTGCATGGACCGCCACGTCATCGCCAACATGGGCACGGAGCTGGGCGCCACCAGCACCGTCTTCCCGGCCGACGCGGAGGTGCGTCGCTTCCTGGAGCGCCAGGGGCGCGAGGAGGTCTTCCAGGAAATTCAGGCCGACGCCGACGCCACCTACGATGAGCACGAAGAGATCAATCTCTCGGAGCTGGAGCCGAAGATCGCCAAGCCCAGCAGTCCGGGCAACGTGGTGCCGGTGCGAGAGGTGGAGGGACAAGAGATTTACCAGAGCTACGTCGGGTCCTCCGCCAACCCGGGCTTCCGCGACTTTGCCAGCGCCGCCGAGATCGTGGACGGCTACCAGGTGCACGATCGCGTCTCGTTCGACGTGAATCCGACCTCGCGGCAGATTCTGGAGAACCTGATGAACACGGGCCACCTCCAGATGCTGACCCGCGCCGGTGCCCGCATCCATCAGGCCGGCTGCAATGGCTGCATCGGGATGGGGCAGGCCCCGGCCACCGGTCAGATTTCGGTGCGCACGGTGCCCCGCAACTTCCCGGGTCGCTCCGGCACGAAGGAGGATGCGGTGTATCTCGTGAGTCCCGAGACGGCCGCCGCCTCGGCGCTCACGGGCGAGATTACCGATCCGCGCGACCTGGCGGACCTCTACGACATGGAGTATCCGGACGCAGAGGAGCCGGATGACATCAGCATCAACACGGACCAGCTCGTGGAGCCGCCCCCGGCGGACGAAGCGAAGGACCTGGAGCTGGAAAAGGGGCCGAACGTGGTCTCGCTTCCCGAATTTGAGGAGCTGCCGCAGTCCTTCGATCTGCCGGTGCTGCTGAAGGTGGGGGACGACATTTCCACCGATGAGATCATGCCGGCCGGGTCTCGCATCCTGCCGTACCGCTCCAACATCCCGAAGATTTCGGAATTCGTCTTCGAGCAGGTCGACGAGAGCTTCTTCGACCGCGCCATGGAGCACCAGGACAACGGCTTTGCCGTCGTTGGCGGGACCAATTACGGACAGGGCTCCAGCCGCGAGCACGCCGCCATCGCCCCGCGCTGGCTCGGCACGCGGGTCAAGATTGCCAAGAGCTACGCCCGCATCCACCGCCAGAACCTGGCGAACTTCGGCATCCTGCCGCTCCTCTTCAAAGAGGAGGAGGCGTACGAGAGCATCGATCAGGGCGACACCCTGCAGCTCCGCAACCTCCGCGATCAGGTGCAGGCCGGTACCGACGTAGAGGTGACCAACGCCGACAAAGACGAAACCTACGTCGTGGAGCACGACCTCTCCGAGCGGGAGCTCCAGATGGTGCTCGAAGGGAGTCAGATCAGCGTGGTGAAGCAAGAATTCGCCGACGTTGAGGCGTAAGCAGACGCTGAGGCCCTCACTCCTCGGACGGGGAAGCCTTCGTTGGCTTCCCCGTTCCGTTTTTGGGGCCGGGGGCTGTCGGCCCGCGTCGTTTTCGTCCTGAGGATTGGAGCCTGCGCATGAGTGACGATCGCTCTCCGGATCTGCCCCGCCCGTTCTACGACGAATGGTCGGGGCGTCGGCGCCCGGCGGCCCGGGCGCTCTGGGACTGGCACTCGGCACTGGCAACGCCGACGGTGCCGTCGGACACGCCGGTCGATCCGTTTTTTGACGAGGAGCGGGCGCGGGCCGAGGCGGAGGAGCCCCTCCGGGTGATGCCGGAGGAGACGTGGGCGGCCGCCTACGAGGCCTGCCGAACGCACGCCCTCAACGTCGACTGGCTGGGGGCCCAGGTGGAGGCGGCGCGCCTGCTGTGCGGAGAGACCCGGTTCGAACAGGCCGATGACCTCGAGACGTTCGTCCGGCTCTGGGCCCTGCCCCACGCCCGCCTCCTCGCCGGCCTCGCCGACGTGACCAATTCGGTCCAGACCGGCTGGGTCGACGAGCTGGCCCGCGGGTTTTTTCATCTGGCCCACCTGCTGACTCTTCCCACAGACCTGGAGCGAGGTCGTCTGTTTCTCCCGCTGGAGGAGTGTCGGCAGTACGGCGTGTCGGTCGACCGGCTCCGGACGGGCCCGTCCACGGAGGCGACGCGTCGGCTGCTGTGGAAACAGAGCGTTCGCGTGCGGGACGCGCTGCAGCGGGGGCGTTCTCTCGCGCAGGACCTGTCGTTTCGGCAGCGGTACGCCCTCTGGTGGTACTGGCACGGGGCCCTGGCCCTCCTGGAGGAGCTCGACCGCCGCGACTACGACCTCTGGACGGAACCGATCGGGCTCTCCCGGCTCCGCCGAATGGAGGTCTATCTCCAGATGATCTTCGGCCGGACGTAGTTTTCTCCGGAGGCATTCTCTCTTCGCCGCACTGATCATACCCACACCCACTCCCATGACCACCTACAAAGAGGCTGGTGTTGACGTAGAGGCGGGGGACGAGACCGTCGACCGGATCCGCGCGACGGTTCAGGATACATTCACGCCCGGGGTGCTGGCCGACATTGGGGCCTTCGGCTCCTTCTTTGAGCTTGATCTTGGAGACGTGGAGAAGCCCGTCCTGGTGTCGTCCATCGACGGGGTGGGCACGAAGTTGAAGGTGGCCACCCGGGCCGGCCGCTACGACACTGTGGGGCAGGATCTCGTCAACCACTGCGTAAACGACGTGGCCGTCTGCGGCGCCCAGCCGCTCTATTTCCTGGATTACTACGGCGTCGGGTCGCTGGAGCCCGACACGGCCGAGTCCGTCGTGGAAGGGTTTGCGTCCGCCTGCACGGAGAACGACTGTGCCCTCGTCGGGGGCGAGATTGCCGAGATGCCGGACGTGTACGGCGAGGACGAGTTCGACCTCGTCGGAAGCATCGTCGGGGTGGTGGACAAAGCGGACATCATTGAGGGGGACGACGTGGCACCGGGCGACGTGCTCCTGGGGCTGCCCTCCACCGGCATTCACACCAACGGCTACACCCTGGCCCGGACGGTCCTCTTCGACGAGTACACACTGGACGATTGTCCCCCTGAACTGGGCGGGGTGTCTCTTGGGGAAGCGCTTCTGCGCGTGCACCGGTCGTATCTGCATCCGATCCAGACGCTCGTGGAGGCCGATCTGGTGCAGGGGCTGGCCCACGTCACGGGCGGGGGCCTGCCCGGCAACCTCGGCCGCGTACTGCCCGAGGGATGTGAGGCGGTGGTGGACTACGACGCGTGGGAACGGCCCCCTCTCTTTTCGCTCATCCAGAGGGAAGGAGAGGTTCCGGAGGCCGACATGCGGCGGACGTTCAATCTCGGCGTAGGGCTCGTGGCCATCGTCCGTGCGGCGGACGCGCCCCAGGCCGTGGGACGTCTGGAAGAGGCCGGTGAGCGACCGTTACAAATCGGTCACGTTGCGTCCGTCGAGGAGGGCTCTCCGTAGCTGTTCCTCCGGTGATTTACGGAGGACGTACTGGAACAATTGACGATGAAAAGCAAGTATGAAGGACGTGGTTTATCACAGGGGTCTAGACGGAACAATGAACCTCCGGGCGTCGGATTTCTCGTTTGTCTGGGCGCCTCTCCCACCGGATCTTTCACTGCAGTAGAGGTGCCGTCATGCTGTCGCTGATTGTCATCCTACTAGCCAGCTACTTTCTCGGCTCCATCCCGGGCGCGCTGTGGTCGAGCAAGGCCCTGCACGGGGTGGACATTCGCAATTATGGCAGCCATAATTGCGGCGCCACCAATGCCTTTCGGGTGGTGGGCTGGCAGGCCGGCGCACTCGCAACGGTGGTGGATTTCGGAAAAGGCTTTCTGTCTGCGGCCGTCGTCGCGTCGGTCGTTCGCATCGATCCGCTCCCGGCCTTGGGCATTTTTGGTTGGGACCCGGGTGTTGTGATTGGACTGCTCGCCGGCCTCGGTGCGGTGGTGGGACACATGTATCCCATCTTCGCCCGGTTTGCGGGGGGAAAGGGGGTCAACACGGCCGCCGGCATGCTGTTTGCCCTCACCCCCATCACGATGGCAATCACGCTCACCGTGTTTGCCGTCGTGCTGTTCTCCTCGCGATTCGTGTCGCTCGCGTCCATTACCTCGGCCGTCGCCTTTCCCATCCTCGTGGCCCTTCGCCGGTACGGGTTTGGGGTCGACCTCGACCCAAGCATTCTCGTCTTTGGGAGCGTGCTCGCCCTTTCCATCGTCGTGGCGCACCGGTCCAACATCCAGCGCCTCCTCAACGGAACCGAGAGTAAGATCAGTTCCTTCGAGCCGGCCCAGGGCATGCTGGGGCGTGGAGAGCTTTAGTGGAGGAGCCCGCTCGAGGCGGGAACGGACTCCCCCCTCTTTTCGGGCGCTGCGAATCAAGGGAGACGCCAAAAAAGGTCCCAGGGAGGGATTCTCGACGCGTCCTCGCACTCGGGGATGACGGGGGACGGGCCGAGATCCAAGGGGATCTTACAACTCACATCCTTTACTCACAACTGGGTTCTGTTCCATGTCTCCCTCCATCACGCTCTTCGGGGCGGGAAGTTGGGGCACAGCGCTGGCCATTCACCTGTCCAACGAGGGGCGAGACGTGACCCTCTGGGCGCGGCGGGACGAAGCCGTCGAGCAGATGCAGCGGACCCGTCACAACCCGACGTATCTGTCCGACGCCAAGATTCCGGACTCTGTCCAGATCACGTCGGACCTTGAGAACGCCGCCGCGGCCACGTCGCTATGGGCCGTGGTCGTTCCGTCCCAGAGCCTGCGAAGCGTGGCGTCCCGGCTGGACCCGTACACCCGCACAGGGGTGACTGTAGTGTCCCTGGCCAAGGGCATCGAGAACGAGACCCTGCAGACCATGTCGCAGGTGCTCGCCGACGAGCTTTCCGGGATGTCCGAACAGCAAATCGGAGTCCTCTATGGGCCCAGCCACGCAGAGGAGGTGGCCGAAGGTCGCCCCACGACCGTCGTGGCGGCCGCTCCCACCGAGCCCCGGGCCGAGTGGATTCAGGACGCCTTCATGACGAGCCGGCTCCGCGTCTACGCCAACACCGACGTCATCGGGGTCGAAATTGGGGGCTCCGCGAAAAATGTGCTGGCAATCGCCGCGGGCATTTGCGATGGGGTCGGCTACGGCGACAACGCAAAGGCCGCGCTCGTGACCCGAGGCCTCGCCGAGATGCGACGGCTCGGCCTGGCAATGGGGGCGAACCTGCAAACCTTCGCCGGGTTGGCCGGCATCGGGGACCTGTTGGTGACCTGCATGAGCACCCACAGCCGCAATCGCTACTTTGGGGAACAGATCGGAAAGGGGAAGACCCTTGACGAGATCCAGTCTGAGATGGACATGATCGCTGAGGGGGTCCGCACTACGGAGTCCATCCGAGCTCTCGCCCAGCACTACGACGTCGAGATACCCATTACGGAAGCGGTCTACGCCGTTCTCTTTGAGGATGAGCGGCCGGACGATGTTGTTGACGAACTCATGACGCGCTCGGCCAAGCGCGAACACTGGCTCCCCCAGGGCCTCCAGAAATCGTCTTGAAAAACGTCTTGAGAACCCGTTTGGCGAGATGCCTGCGGCCACCGCGGGAATACTCGGTGGCATCCACAACAGCCGTCGGG